>JAVXWK010000798.1:0-2690 GCA_032230575.1 Pseudonocardiales bacterium
CGTGAGCGGCTGGTACGACCTGAACGCCTCCCTGCGCCGAGCGATCAGCGACGCGTCGGCTTCCTGAGTGCGCACGACTTCCTGGAGCTCCTGGAACCGCAGGAAGTAGATGTCCTCGCGCTCACCGAGCACACCGGCCCGCACCAGGCGACCCGCTTCCTCCAGCAGCGCCTGCTTGTAGACGAAGTAGCGGCTGACCATGCCGTACTTCGGGTACTCGCGGTAGCCGGTGAACGTCCGGACGCGCTCGATCATCCGCCGGGTCTCGTCGGCCTTCTGCTCGCCGTCCGGCAACTCCCGCAGGCGTGCCAGCACCTCCTGCTCCTTGGCCGCGGCCTGCCGGAGTCCTTCCTCGAAGCGCTGCCTGCCCGCGCCCTGTTCGAAGTTCCGGATGTTGGTGAGCAGCACCGGCACCAGCGTGCTGGGCTGCTCGCTCCACCGCGGCCTGGTGATGTCGATCTCGCCGACGCAGCGCATGCCGTACTTGTCCAGGTACGCCTGAAGCTCGGGCATCTGGTCCACAAAGGACTCGTCCTTGGCGTTCTGGAGCAACGCGACCAGCTCGGGGTGCGGCCGGATCGCGTCCGCGACGTCGAGCAGTGCCAGCCCCATCTCCGAGGTGACGTTGTGCGGCACGGACTGGGTGAGCACGTCCGCCGCGTTCTTCTCGCCCAGCCACTCCTGCAGGTGGTCGCCCAGCCACCATGTCGTCTGCATCCCCGCCATGATCACCTCGCTGCTGCGCGGGTCGAACAGCAGCCGTCGCAGCTCCTGGAAGTCCGCGAGGATGAAGTCGAGCAACTCGGGCCCGGACTTCTCCCGGATCGCGAGCTTCAGCGCGGCGACCGAGTCCTCGTTCTGCTTGATCAGCTCGGTGACGACGGCCGGGTCGGTCTCGATCGTGGCCGGTGCGGCGCCGGGAATCGCCAGGCCGGGACCGTCGTCGTCCGACAACGGCACGAAGCCTTCGCGGCCGAGAACGGTCTGCAGCGCGTCGCGGATCAGCGGGTCGGACTTCCCCGCGACGTCCAGGAACGCGTTGCGGCTCGTCGTGACGGACAGGACCGGGGTGATGTCGACGAACAACCGGCCGCCCGCCTCCGCCATGGGCCGAGGCGTGGTCAGCTGCCACACGGACAGGCCGAGCGGCGTCATCGCGTCGGTCATCATCTGCTGGTGGCCGACGGACACGTAGACGTGATTGTCCTTGTCAGCGACCTCCGGCACCGGGAACAGAGTGGTGATCGGCCTGCTCTGGACGATCTGGAACCCGCCGTCCGCCAGGCACCACTCGATGTCCTGGGGACGTCCGAAATGCGCCTCGATCCGCCGGCCCAGCCGCACCAGCTCCACGACCTGCGCGTCCGTCATCACGCCGGCGGCGACCGCCCTGTCGATGATCTCCCCGTCGCGCACCTGGTAGCTGTCCGCGTTCACCAAGCCGGAGACGAACGCCTCGCCCAGTCCGGGAACGGCCTCCACGCGGGCGATCTTCCGATTGGACGTGAGGGGATCGGCCGTGAACAGCACACCGGCGGCCTGAGGAGCGACCATCTCCTGCACCACGACGGCCATGGTCACCGCCTGCTGGTCGAACCCGTTGCGCTGCCGGTACGTGACAGCGCGGTCGGTGAACAGCGAAGCCCAGCACAGACTGACGTGCCGCAGCACGTCAGCGGCCTTGACGTTGAGGTACGAGTCCTGCTGACCGGCGAACGACGCGCCAGGCAGGTCCTCCGCGGTGGCACTCGACCGGACCGCGTACAGGCCCTCACCGAGCGCCGAGGTGATCTCCGCGGCCAGGTCGTCCGGAATGGCGATTCCTTCGATGATCTTCCGCATCTCGGCCGGGTCCAGCTGCTCGTCGAGCGCGTTCCGCACGACGTGCGAGAACGCGTCGGTCGTCACCACGAACCCAGCAGGCACGCCGATGCCGTCGATCCGCGTCAGCTCGCCGAGGTTCGCTCCTTTGCCGCCGGCGGTCGCGATCTGAGTCTGATCGATGTCGTGCAGGTCCTGCACATAGATCCCCATGGACGGAGAGTGTGAAGCAAACCGGGGGTCTTGCCACAAGACCCCCGGTGCGCTATAAGTTGAACATGGCGGGGAGATGGTTCTCCTCGCTTTTGTCGTTTCGTCAGGCCATCAGGCCATCAGGTCAGTTTCGGCGCCGAGTTGTACGCCTCCGCCAGCAGTCGCGGCGTGCGGACCGTCCGCTGTGGAGTGATCGTCACCGTCCTGACCTCGCCCGGCAGCAACCAGAAGTAGTTGTCGCTGTACAGGGTCGGCAGCACGCGGTCCGTCCCGTTGCGCTCCCGAAGGGACAGCCGGACCATCGCGGCGACCGTCTTGCCGGAGTTGCGGATCGTCGCGGTGTAGCCGTCCTTCGTGGAGACCAGAGTGGTCGCCAGCTGGGTGTACGCCAGCTGGTTGAGCGCGTGCATCGACGCTTCCGTCCGGTAACGCCAGTAGGTGTTCTCGGAGAGCTGCCTGCCCTGAGCGTCCGTCAGCGTGAGGCGCAGCAGGTGGAACGCGGGCAGCGCGTCGTCGAACGGCACGGTGAACAGGGCGGGAGCCGAAGTCGGGGCGATGTCGAGCTTCTGCTGCTGAGCCTGCCCGATCGCCTTGCCGTCCAGGTCGTGCAACTGAGCCTTGACCGTCGCGCCGGTCAGTGCCGAAGCGGTGTGGTT
>JAVXWK010000821.1:0-8790 GCA_032230575.1 Pseudonocardiales bacterium
CGCAATCCTAATGAGACACGAACACCCTTGGGTTGTGCACGGCGGCGAAATTCCGGCGCAAGGCAGCAGGTGCGGGCGAAAGGCCATTCCACTGCGGTACCGTCGCCGGACGCAAAGCACAGGAATGAGGTGCGCAAGGTGCTGCTGGCACTCGTGTCCGCGCGGACAGGACGGCCGGCCGCAGTTCTCACCGCGGAACTCGACCTGACCGATGATCTGCGCCTCGACTCGCTCGCCCGCGTCGAACTGCTCGCCGCGCTGCGAACCCGAGTCGCGAACCTGCCGGAGATCACCGTCGCGGACCTCCTCGCATTCCGCACCCTCGGCGAGCTGCAAGCCGCGGTCGAAGGCCGCACGACCACACACCGCTACATCAGGACCAGCAAACCGAGAGCAGCTCCCGGACTGCGCACCGCGGACCTGCGCGGCACGCTCGTGATCACCGACGACGGCCGCGGCACCGCGCGACAACTACGCGCGAACCTTGCCGCACAAGGGATCGCGGCCACCGTGGTCGACGAGGTCCCGTACGGCGCGACCGGCGTGATCTTCCTCGGCGGCCTGCGCGACGACGTCACCCACGTCCACGCCGAGGCACTCCACGCCGCACGCGAGGTCCGGCAGCTCCTCGTCACCGTCCAGGACACCGGCGGCGACTTCGGCCAGAGCGGCACGACACGCGAACTCGCGGGCGGACTCCACGGACTGGCCCGCCACCTCGGAACCGAGTGGCCGGACAGCACGATCCGCGCGTTCGACATCCCGCGCGGCCCGCACACCGCCGAGCACATCACCACCGAACTCCTGCACGGCGGCGCGGCGGAAGCGGTGGGCTACCCGAACGCGCGCCACGAGCTGATCACCGAACCGGCTGAGCTCCCGGCCCCGGACGGCACCACCCACGACATGATCGTCGCGACCGGCGACTCACCGGCACTCACAGCCCTGGCGGGAAACCAGACGATCGTGCCGCTGAGCCGGCTCGACGTCGTGCCGGGCCCGGTCACCGGAATCGTGCACGACGCCGGCACGACCCCGCTGACAGCCCTCGAAGCCGCGCTCAAAGCGACCGATGCGGTCACCAAGGTCTGCATCCTGCTGAAATCCGCCGACAACCGCACACAGGCGATGACCAACGAGACCCTCACCTGTCTCGCCGCCGCGCACGGCTGGTCGGTGATCCTCCGGGACGACGAGGCGCTCGCCAACGAGTTCAGGACGAGAAGCACGATTCGGCTCGCCCCGCGGCCCGTGCGGCACGACTTCCGCGCGGAGGTCTGGCCCAGCCCCCTCACCGACGAGTCCCACAGCCCGCTCGCCTGGATGATCGAGTGGTTCGCCGCCGCGTCGGGCGCGACCGCGCTCCGTGAGGTCTCCCTGCTGCGCGAGCCGGGCACCGGAACCGGCCCGATCACCGTGCGCGGTCACGGAAAGCGGCTCGCACTCGTCTCGAACGTCACGCACGGCCGTGCCGGAATCGCGACCCCGAGCCCACCGGCACACGTGGAAACATCGCCAATCGTCACTGTGCGTGGCGCCCGAGCGCTGGGCTGGCCTCTGGAGCACAGCAGAACCGACCCGGCCGCCACGGACGAATGCCTCCGGATCGCCGTGAAATGGGCGGCCGAGGAGTTCGGCGGCACCGCGGTCGCGACGAGCGTGCGGGAGGTCGGGGTGCACCGCACCGGGCTCCTTTCCGCTCCTGGAAAGGCTTCGCTGTCCGCCGGAAGAGTGCACGACGGGCACGCCGAGTGCGACGTTCTGCTGACGGACGCCGACGGCTCGGCACGGCTGGAGCTCCGGGGAGTACGTCTGCTGCGCCACCCGCGCTGAACCGTTCGATAATCCTGTATGAACCCGAACGACTGAAACCCGCGGCAAAAGAGTTAATGCATCTGTCGAGAACTACCCGGCCGGGCACCGCAATGCGGTGATTGATGCGACCCAGGACACACCGATTCGGCCCAACCCCCGAGCGCCACCTGGCCTACCAGGCACGTAGAACCGACACCGCGTCGACGTGACCTGACCGAACGTCGAAACCAGTTAATTTCCGCCTGCCGCCATAAGAGCGCGCCAGTTGAGACAAGCGCCTGTTGAGACGGAATGGGTGGTCGATTGACCGAGTGGTCCTGCTGGGGCAACATCATTGCGCTGGACCACTGCGGTCGAGATATGGTGTTGCTCAGTGGGGGTAATTGTCTCCCGACGGGAGGAATCCGTGGACCCGGCACTGGACGCATTGCGCGACCGGCTGGCGGAGATCATCGCGTCACCGCCGGAGAACACCGACGACCTCGTCGACACGCTGAGCGGTCTCGCCAAGCTCTCGAACCAGTGGTCCGAGGCGATCCAAGCACTGCGCGCGCCCACCCGCAGACTCATCGGACCGGCCGCGGCCGCGTCGGTGAGCGTCGCCGCCCGCCGCGCCGAGGAGTCGTTCATCGAGCTGGAGATCACGCTCGGTGACGCTTTGGCCGCCCAGCCGCGCGCTCTCCGGCAGTCCTGAGCGACGCCGTTCGAGGCGAGAGCCTGACCAGGCATCAGCACGCTCCGTGAAGGCGCTTTCCGTCTCCCATCCGAGACACACCCGATCGGAGGGTTTCCGCACCTCCTCCCCCTGACGGATGATGCGCCCGATCGGGCTTTTCCGGGGTGAGGGGGTTGAGGCATGCACACGTTGTGCGATCGGACCCCCGCAGCGGGTCACCCTCCGTGAGGGGGCATGATCGCGTATCCGACGCCCTCGGCTCACCAGGCGCGCGATGACCGAGCGTGGTCTAATCGCCGCCACGTGAGGATCGGCCGTACACAGTTTGGACTCGATCTCGAATGACCTCAGGTCTGCCCTGCCCCATCTGCGAGGGGCCGGATCGACGTGGCAGCCTCGAGCGCTCCCTCCGGGTGCTCGCCGTCGACGACGAGGCACCCGCGCTGGAAGACCTCGTGTACCTGTTGCGCTCCGATCCGCGCATCGCACACGTCGAAGCGGTCACCGACGCCACGAAGGCGCTGCGGGTGCTGCACCGCGCGATGGACGCCGGGCAGCCTCTCGACGCGGTGTTCCTCGACATCCGCATGCCGGGCCTCGACGGTCTCGACCTCGCCCGCGTGCTCTCCCGCTTCGCGCAGCCGCCGCCCGTCGTGTTCGTGACAGCGCACCAGCAGCCCGCCGTCGAGGCGTTCGAGCTCAAAGCTCTCGACTACCTGCTCAAGCCGGTGCGCCAGGAGCGGCTCGCCGAGTCCGTGCACCGCATCGTGCACGAGGTCTGGGACTCCAAGACGCCCACCGAACCCGTCGCGACCACTCCCGCACAGCCCGCGAACTCCACGCCGCCGGAGATGGGTGACGAGGTCATCCCCGTCGAGCTCGGTGGCGTCACGCGGTTCATCCGCCTCGCCGACATCCGTTATGTGGAGGCGCACGGCGACTACGCCCGCCTGCACACCGCGACCGGCAGCGGCCTGGTGCGCGCGGCGTTGAACGGACTCGAGGAACGCTGGCGCAGCGCGGGTTTCGTCCGCATCCACCGCAGTCACCTGGTGTCGCTCGGCCACATCGACGAGCTGCGCCTGGAGGACGGCCACCTCAGCGTCACGATCGGCGGCGCGGTGCTGCCGGTCAGCCGCCGCCACGCCCGCCACCTGCGCCAGCTGCTGGTGCGGCGCGCCCGGCCCACTCCCGTGTCCGGCGCGACGCCCGCCGGTGTCGTGCAACCGAGAAACGGGCTGGGTTCATGACCACGCCGCCACCGCACAAACCGACGCAGCGTGTGGTGGTGACGAGCCCGCGCACGAGGGCACCGCGGGCCCGCCGTCCGTACTCGGGCACGCGGGAGATCAACGAGCAGAGCGAGCTCGGCGCCGTCTACATGCGCACGCTGATCCGCGCGCAACGGCGTCTCGGTCTGTCGGTGACCTTCGTGGTGTGCGGGACGCTGGGAGTCCTGCCGCTGCTGTTCTCCATCGAACCCGACCTGGGCAGGGCACGGGTGCTCGGGCTGGGCCTGCCGTGGTTCCTGCTGTGCGTGGCGACGTTCCCGATGCTCCTGCTGGCCGGCTGGTTCTACATCCGGCAGGCGGAGCGCAGTGAACGCGAGTTCGCGGAGCTGGTCGAACGTCCATGACGAGTGGTTACGCCATCGTGGCGGTGCTGGTCGTCGCACTGGGCACGATCCTGGTCGGCACCTACGGACTGCGCGTTTCCCGCACCACATCTGACTTCTACGTCGCGTCGCGCACGGTTTCCCCGTGGTGGAACGCATCCGCGATCGGCGGCGAGTACCTGTCGGCCGCGTCGTTCGTCGGCATCGCGGGGCTGATCTTCGCCTACGGGCCGGACATGCTGTGGTTCCCGGTCGGCTACACGGCCGGATACCTGGTGCTGCTGACGATGGTCGCCGCGCCGCTGCGGCGTTCTGGCGCCTACACGTTGCCGGACTTCGCCGAGGCCCGCTTCCGTTCACGCGTCGTGCGCGCGGTCGCGTCGATCCTGGCGCTGGCGATCGGCTGGCTGTACCTGTTGCCCCAGCTGGAAGGCGCCGGCCTGACGCTGAACACCGTGACGGGCGCGCCGGACTGGGTGGGCGCGCTGATCGTCACGGTCGTCGTCACCGCGAACGTGATGTCCGGCGGCATGCGCTCGATCACGTTCGTGCAGGCGTTCCAGTACTGGCTCAAGCTGACCGCGATCACCGTGCCGATCATGTTCCTGATCGTCGTCTGGCAGGTGCACGGCGCGGAGTCGCTGACCAAGGCGGAGTTCCCGCACTTCCCGCAGGACACCGTGGTCAAGTTCCACAAGGACACCACGATCCACGTCGAGCAGTCCATCTTCATCGACGGCAGCGGCCGGATCGACGACACGCACATCGAGAACACCGGGCTCATGCTGACCAGCGGCTACCACCGCATCGGACTCGGGTCGGAGTTCGAGTTCCCCCAGGGCGCGCCCGTGCCGCATCTGTCCACAATGGGCCACAACACCAACGAGACGTGGGCGCTGCCGCAGTCCGCCGGCGAGAAGTTCCCCCTGTACGGGGCCTATTCGCTGATCATCGCGACGTTCCTGGGCACCATGGGCCTGCCGCACGTGATCGTCCGCTTCTACACCAACCCGAACGGCACCGCCGCGCGTCGCACGACGTTGATCGTGCTGGGGCTGCTGTCCGTCTTCTATTTGATGCCACCGATCTACGGCGCGCTCGGCCGCCTCTACACGCCCGAGTTGCTGATGACCGGCCAGACCGACGCCGTCGTCCTCGTGCTGCCGACCCGGATGATCGACGGCATCGGTGGCCAGCTGCTGGGTGCCCTGGTGGCCGGTGGCGCCTTCGCGGCGTTCCTCTCCACGTCCTCGGGCCTGGTCGTGTCGCTGGCGGGTGTGCTGTCCCAGGACGTGCTGCGGCTGGGCGGTGTGCGCGGCTTCCGGATCTCCACGGTGCTCGCGGGCATCGTGCCGCTCGCGATGACGTTCGTGTCCTCGGGCATGCCGGTCGCGGACATGGTCGGCCTGGCCTTCGCCGTGGCCGCGTCTTCGTTGTGCCCCTTGCTCATGCTCGGAATCTGGTCCACGCGCATCACCACCGTCGGTGCCATCGCGGGCATGCTCGCGGGCGGCGTCCCGGCGTTGACCGCGGGCCTGGTGACGATGTTCACCGACACCGGCAACTCCTGGTACACGGTGCTGCTCTCACGTCCAGCCGCGTGGACGGTGCCGCTCGGGTTCACGGTCATGTACGTGGTCTCCCTGCTCACCCAGCGGCACGTGCCGCCGGGTGTGCAACGAACGATGGTCAAGCTCCACGCACCCGAGAACCTCGGGCTGGACGGCTCGGGCCCCTCGTCGTCGTCGTCCGACGAGAGGCCAGCGCCATGACCCGGACCACGACGATCGAGTTCACGCTCGGCAGGGCGGCTCGCGGCACCACGATCCACCCGTCTGACCGCGAATTGGCCCGGCGCGTTCCGGGCCATGGCACTGGATAGGTGATGTGAGATGCAGGACTTCCTCACCGCCGCCGCGATCCTGATCGTGGGCGGAGCGGCCGTGCTCGTCCTGTGGCGGGGCACGCGCAACAAGCAGTCGCTCTCGACCGAGGCCCAGCGCGTCACCTACGAAACACTGCACACGGCCTGGTCCGCTGCTCCGCCTTTGCGCGCCGGCCTGGTCCCGGATGCCGCGAAGAAGTCGGCGCGGCACCTGCGCACCTTGCTGGACACGCCTGCTCTGGCGCTGACCGACGAGACGGAAGTCGTTGCGTGGGAAGGTGTTTCGGACCACCACGCCGCCGACGCCATGACCCAGGCCGAGGACGTGTTCCTGACCGGCCGCACCCAGGCGTTCGACATCGGCTGCACCGAACCGAACTGCCCGATCAACTGCGCGGTGGTCGCACCTCTCACGGTCGAGGGCCGGGTGGTCGGAACGCTCGCCGCCTACTCCCGTGAGGCTTCGGCAGGTCTGGTCCGCGCCACGAACCAGGTCGCCCGCTGGGCCGCCGGGCAGTTGGAACTGGCGGAGCTGGATCGCTCGCGGACTCGTTTGGTGGAGGCGGAAGTGCGTGCGCTGCGCGCGCAGATCTCGCCGCACTTCATCTACAACTCCTTGTCCGCCATCGCTTCCTACGTGCGCACCAACCCGGAGCGCGCTCGGACGTTGTTGCTGGACTTCGCGGACTTCACCCGGTACTCGTTCCGCCGCCACGGTGACTTCACGACTCTGGCCGAGGAACTCCGTTCCATCGACCAGTATCTGGCTTTGGAGCGTGCCCGGTTCGGTGAGCGGCTGAAGGTGACCTTGCAGGTGGCGCCTGAGGTGTTGCCGGTGACCGTGCCGTTCCTGTGCTTGCAGCCGTTGGTGGAGAACGCGGTGCGGCACGGGATGGAGGGCAAGGTCGAGCCCGGGCACATCCAGATCCACGCGAACGACGGCGGCGCCGAAGCCCACATCACGATCGAGGACGACGGCATCGGGATGGATCCCGAGAAACTGCGCCGGACGCTGGCCGGGCAGGTGGACGAGTCGGCCGGGATCGGGCTCGGCAACATCGACGAGCGGTTGCGGCGGGTCTACGGCGACGAGTACGGGCTCGTGGTGGAGACGGCGTGCGGGCTCGGCACGAAGATCACCGTGCGCGTCCCGAAGTACCACGCGGGCATCAACGGGATGTGAGCCCGCCTATATCGCTTCCGCGTCCACCCGGCTTCGCGTAACGTCGCGATCTTCGCCTTGCGCGGAGTCCCGTCAGGCCACGCCATGGACGACCTCACCGCCGCACTCCAGCGGCTGCCCGACGCCTTCCCCGGCGATCCCGGACCGGCAGCCGATCCGTTCACGCTCAAGGACCCCTTCGACAGCTTCGTCTGGTACAGCAGCGGGGTGTCCGCCGGTGAGCGACACGCGCAGACGCAGATCTGGACGCCGCGCATCCTGCGGCTGCTCACCAGCGGGGAGCTGACGTACGTGGACCAGGTCCCCGCGCGGTTCCGGGAAGCCGGGTGGCCCGACTGGCCGCCACACCGGCGCGCCGCCGTCGAGGACGTGCTGCGGGCGTGGTGGACGGCGACGATCACCCAGCACCCCAGCCCGCTCCCCATGACCGACGTGCTCACCGTCGTCACTCACCTGAGCGGCGAGGTGGAGCCGTGGCTGACCACGTGGTCGGCCACCGGCGGAGTCGCGGCGGCACTGCAGCTCAACGACTTGCTCAGCGGCCACGTGTCGTGGTCGTACTGCATCTACGACTTCGATGAGGAAGCCGCCGACGACGCGATCTGGCACTGGCTGCTGCGAGACGGCATCGACCTTCTCCTGGCCCTGCCACCAGGGGCGACGCAGGACGCCGCGCTCGCGAGGCTGGCCGAGTTGGAGAGCATGGGGCCTTGGTGGGTGTGAGCCGCTCGCCCCGCGATGAGCGGTCATCCGTGCGATGAGCGGTAGTTCGTCAGCAACGCGCACAAAAACGCCGGGGCCACCCTTTCTCAGGGTGACCCCGGCGAAGATCCGGGAGAATCAGCTGGCGGCCTTCGCGGCACGACGGTCGGCAGCGTCCAGCACCGCGCGGATCCAGTCGATCTCGTCGGTACCGCAGGCACCCTCGGCCGCCGCACGGCGCAGGCGAACCCAAAGCCCCAGGTCGGTCCACTCCTGGAAGCGGCGGTGCACGGTAGGAACGGTCACGCCGAACGACGCCGGCAGGTGCCGCCACGCACATCCCGAGGAGAGCACGAAGACGATCGCGGTGAACACAGCGCGGTTGCAGACGCGGCCGCGGCCACCACCCTGGCGGCGCACCTTGGCCGGCGGGATGATCGGCTCGACGACGGCCCACAGGTTCGGCGACACCAGGCGTGCCGAGAGCTGCTCGATGACGTCACCGCGGCCGGTCTCGCAGCTGTGGTCGGGCCACGAGGAGGTGCGCATCCAGGAGTCCTGGCGCGACGCGGAGTCGACGGGCCGGGTGTCCTGGCGGGCGGACTCGGCGCGCTGACGGGAGCGGAGCAGCGTGGCCAGGGCGGTGTCCTCGGCCGTGGTGCGGCGCTGGGGGACGGCGTAGGCCGAGTGCTGCTGGGCGTGGCGGGCGATCTCGGCGCCGACCGTGCGGCGGAACGAGGGGTTGCCCGCAAGGCGCGGGTCCACGGGCTGGCCGTAGCGGGTCGGCACCTGGCCGACCGGGGCCTGACGTGGGGGAAGAGGCCGTTGAGGCACTTGACGGGGCGGGACCTGCCGCGCGAGTCGCGGGTCCGGGGTGCGTGCGAACTGTGAGTCGGTCATGAGTGGGTCCTCCG
>JAVXWK010000843.1:0-6949 GCA_032230575.1 Pseudonocardiales bacterium
AACTCAGTCGCACCTCCGCATCCCGTCCACGACACCGAGCGGCCCGGCCCCGCCATCACCCCACCCGGTCAGCTCGCCGCCGCCCGCCGCCTCTCCACCCGTGTGGGCCGCGTCCGCGAGCTGGGAATCGTCGTGGCCTTGGCCTTGGTCATCATCCCCACGGCGATCGTGAACCCCAGGTTCATCCAGCCCCAGAGCCTCCGCGACCTCCTCCTCAACGCCTCGATCGTCGCTCTCCTCGCCGTCGGCCAAACCCTGGTCGTGGTAACGAGAAACGTCGACCTCTCCGTCGGTTCGGTCCTCGGCCTCTCCGCGTTCCTGACCGCACAACAGTTCGCCGACCACCCCGGCACCCCGCTCCTCGCCGGCATCGGGTTCGGCATCGCGGTCGGACTCGCCTGCGGACTCCTCAACGGTCTCCTGGTGGCACTGGGCAACGTCCCCAGCCTCGTCGTCACCCTCGGCACGCTCTACGTGTTCCGCGGCATCGACTACGCCCTCGCCCAAGGCAGGCAGGTCAACGCCGCCAACCTCCCCGACGCCCTGCTGAACCTGGGCAGCAGCCGAGTCCTCGGCATCCCGGTCCTCGTCCTGGTCACCGTCGTGGTCATCGCGGTAGCGGCCGTCTACCTGCGCTCCTACCGCTCCGGCCGCGAGCTGTACGCGATCGGTTCCAACCCGGAAGCGGCCACTCTGGCAGGCATTCCGGTCGCCAGGCGCACGCTCACCACGTTCGTCCTCTCCGGACTGATCGCGGGCCTGGCCGGTGCACTCTGGGTCGCCCGCTACGGCACGGTCGACGCGGCAGCGGGCACCGGCCTCGAACTCCAGGTCGTAGCTGCCGTGGTCGTCGGTGGCGTGGCGATCTTCGGTGGTTCCGGAACGGTCGCGGGCGCGGCACTGGGCGCACTTCTCCTGGGCACGATCACCAGCTGCCTGGTGGTGCTGCGGATCCCCGCGTTCTGGCAGCAGGCGATCGCGGGCGCGCTCCTGCTCAGCGCCATCACGGTCGACCGCCTCCTCGCCCTCCGGTTGGCCAAGGCCCTGCGCACCGCGGAAGGAACCAGCCATGCGTAACCTCCTGCGGTGGGAGACCGCACTGGTGTTCCTGCTGATCGTGGTGGCGTTGACGGGCCAGGTCAGCACCGGCGGCTCGTTCCTGTCCGGTGGCAACCTCTTCTACCTCGGCCTGGACATCGGCGAGATCGCGCTGATCGCCCTCCCGCTCACGCTGGTGATCGTCGCGGGCGAGATCGATCTGAGCGTGGCCTCGGTGCTCGGCCTGTCCAGCGCGTTGATCGGCTGGCTGTGGAACGCGGGCTGGCCGCTCGAAACCATCCTGCCGACCGTGATCGTGGCCGGCGCGGTCTGCGGCGCGTTCAACGGACTGCTGGTCACCCGGCTCGGACTGCCCAGCCTCGCGGTCACCATCGGCACGCTCGCCCTCTACCGCGGCCTCGCGCTGGTGGTGCTGGGTGACACGGCGGTCGCGGACTTCCCGGCGAGCTACACCTCGTTCGGCACGACGCCTGTGCCCGGCACGAACATCCCGTTCCCGATCGTGCTCGCGGCCGGTCTCGCCATCCTGTTCGGCATCGCGTTGCACGCCAGCTCGTTCGGCCGGTCCGTCTACGCGATCGGCGCCAACGAGGAGGGCGCGCGGTTCTCCGGCATCCGGGTCAAGCGGATCAAGCTGATCCTCTTCGTGCTCGCCGGTGCGGTCGCCGCGATCGCCGGCATCGTCTACACGTTCCGGTTCTCCAGCGCCCGCGCGGACAACGGCGTCGGGCTGGAGCTGGCCGTCGTCGCCGCGGTGCTGCTCGGCGGCGTGTCCATCTTCGGCGGCAAGGGATCGCTCTTCGGCGTGCTCGCGGGCGTGCTGCTGCTGGGCGGCCTGCGCAACCTGCTGATCCTGCAGGACACCTCGACCGAGGTCCTCACCATCGTCACCGGGCTTTTGCTCCTGGTGAGCGTGCTCGCCCCCTCCATCACCCGACGCGTCGCAACACTACGAAAGGCCGCCACATGAACACCCGTCTAGTGCTCGCCCTGGTGGTATCCGGGGCAGTCGCGCTCACTGCCTGCGGTGGCACCACGAAGGACAGTTCGAGCCAGCAGACCCCAGGCGCCACCAACGCCGCGAAGGCCGACCCGAACGCGCCGCTCAAAGAAGGCCTGAAGATCACGTTCCTGCCCAAGCAGGTCAACAACCCGTACTTCACGGTGGCGCAGAAGGGTGCCGAGCAGGCGGGCACGTCGATCAAGGCCGAGGTCAAGCCGACCGGACCGTCCGACGCCGCCGCGTCCTCGCAGGTCACCTACATCAACACCGCCGCGCAGCAGAAGCAGGACGCGCTGGTGATCTCCGCGAACGACGCCAACGCCGTCGCTCCCGCGTTGAAGAGCGCGCGTTCACAGGGCTTGAAGGTCGTCACGTTCGACTCCGACGCGGCACCCGATGCCAGGGACGTCTTCATCAACCAGGCCACGTCGAACGAGATCGCCGCGGGCCAGGTGAAGCTGATCTCCGAGGCCGTCGGCGGCACCGGCGAGATCGCGATCCTCTCGGCGACTCCCAACGCCACCAACCAGAACGCGTGGATCGAGGTCATGAAGACCGAGCTCGCGAAGCCCGAGTACGCCGGTCTCAAGCTCGTGGAAACCGCGTACGGCAACGACGACGACCAGACGTCGTTCCAGAAGACCCAGGGTCTGCTGCAGGCGCACCCGAACCTCAAGGGCATCATCTCGCCGACCACCGTCGGTGTCGCGGCCGCCGCGCGGTACCTCAGTTCGTCCGAGTACAAGGGCATGGTCCAGCTGACCGGTCTGGGCACGCCGAACCAGATGCGCAAGTTCGTGCAGGACGGCACGGTGAAGTCGTTCGCGCTGTGGGACCCGAGCAAGCTCGGTTACCTCGCCACCTACGCCGCCGCGGCGCTCGCGTCCGGGCAGATCACCGGTGCCGAGGGCGAGAAGTTCAAGGCAGGCGACCTCGGGGACTACACGATCGGCGCCAAGGGTGAGGTCGTGCTCGGCCCGCCGACCGTGTTCACCAAGGACAACATCGACAAATTCGACTTCTGACATGCGCGTCTGCTTCACGTTGCGGGTCCGCCCGGATCGTCTCGACGACTACCGGGCGCGGCACCGCGAGGTGTGGCCGGAGATGCGGGCTGCCCTCAGCGAGGCGGGCTGGCACAACTACTCGCTCTTCCTCGCCGGGGACGGCCTGCTGATCGGTTACCTGGAATGCGACGACTTCGACGCGGCGCTCGCGGAGATGGCGCGCACCGAGGTGAACGCGCGCTGGCAGGCCGAGATGGCGGAGTTCTTCGTCGGTGACGGCAACGCCGACGAACGGATGCGGCCACTCGACGAGGTCTTCCACCTCGACTGAGCATCATGGAGAAAAGATGAGCGTGAAAGACGCGTTGCGCGAGCAGCGGATCGAGACGCCGTCGTGGGCGTACGCGAACTCCGGCACCCGGTTCAAGGTGTTCGCGCAGCAGGGAGTTCCGCGCACGGCGTACGAGAAGATCGACGACGCGGCGGTGGTGCACCGGCTCACCGGCGTCGCGCCGACGGTCGCGCTGCACATCCCGTGGGACAGGGTCGACGACTACGGCAAGCTCGCTTCCCACGCTCGCGATCGCGGGGTCGCGCTGGGAGCCATCAACTCCAACGTCTTCCAGGACGACGACTACAAGCTCGGCAGCGTGTGCCACCCGGACGCCTCGGTGCGGCGCAAGGCGATCGGCCACCTGCTCGAGTGCGTCGACATCATGGACGCCACGGGGTCGCGTGACCTCAAGCTGTGGTTCGCGGACGGCCTGAACTACCCCGGTCAGGACAACATCCGTGCCCGCCAGGACCGGCTCGCGGAGGCTCTGAGCGAGGTCTACGCGCGGCTCGGCGACCAACGGATGTTGTTGGAGTACAAGCTCTTCGAGCCCGCGTTCTACACGACGGACGTGCCGGACTGGGGCACGGCGTACGCGCATTGCCTGCAGCTCGGCGACAAGGCGCAGGTCGTGATCGACACCGGGCACCACGCGCCCGGCACGAACATCGAGTTCATCGTGTCGTTCCTGTTGCGTGCCGACAAGCTCGGCGCGTTCGACTTCAACTCGCGCTTCTACGCCGACGACGACCTGATGGTAGGTGCCGCGGACCCGTTCCAGCTGTTCCGGATCATGCACGAGATCGTGCTCGCCGACGCGCTGAAACCCGCCGCGGGCATCGCGTTCATGCTCGACCAGTGCCACAACCTGGAACCGAAGATCCCGGCGATCATCCGGTCGGTGCTCAACGTCCAGGAGGCCACCGCGAAGGCGCTGCTGGTCGATCACGAGGCACTCGGTGCCGCACAACAGGCCGGTGACGTGCTCGGCGCGAACGCCGCGTTGATGGACGCCTACAACACCGATGTCCGGCCGCTGCTCCAAGAACTGCGTTCGGACATGGGGCTGGATCCCGACCCGATGGCCGCCTACGCGCGGTCCGGGTACGCCGAGCAGATCGTCCGTGAACGAGTCGGTGGCGAGGCCGCCGGGTGGGGTGCTTGATGAACCACGTCGAAGCGCTGCTGGGCCGTTCCAACCGGCTAGGAGCGGACCCGCGCAACACCAACTACGCGGGCGGCAACACCTCGGCCAAGGGCGAGCAGCTCGACCCGGTCACCGGCCGGCCCGTGGAACTGTTGTGGGTCAAGGGATCCGGGGGCGACCTGGGCACGCTCACCGAGTCCGGGCTCGCGGTGCTGCGGCTGGACCGGCTGCGCGCGCTGACCGATGTCTATCCGGGTGTCGAGCGCGAGGACGAGATGGTCGCCGCGTTCGACTTCTGCCTGCACGGCAAGGGAGGCGCCGCGCCGTCGATCGACACGGCCATGCACGGCCTCGTCGACGCGGCGCACGTCGACCACCTGCACCCGGACGCGGGCATCGCGTTCGCGACCGCCGCGGACGGTGAGGCGCTGGTCAAGGCGTGCTTCGGCGAGCGCGTCGTGTGGGTGCCGTGGCGACGGCCGGGTTTCCAGCTGGGGCTGGACATCGCGGCGGTCAAGCGCGACCACCCGCAGGCCATCGGCGTGATCCTCGGCGGGCACGGCATCACCGCGTGGGGTGCCACGAGCGAGGAGTGCGAGGCGAACTCCCTGGAGATCATCGCCACGGCCCAGCGCTACCTCGACGAACACGGCCGCCCCGACCCGTTCGGCGCGGTGATCCACGAACCGCTGTCCGAGGAAGAACGACGTGTCCGCGCCGCCGAGCTCGCGCCGGTGGTCCGCGGTCTGGCCTCCACGGACTCGCCGCAGGTCGGCCACTTCACCGACAGCGCCGTGGTGCTGGACTTCCTGGCCCGCGAACGGCACCCCGAACTGGCCGCGCTCGGCACCTCGTGCCCGGACCACTTCCTGCGCACCAAGGTCCGCCCGCTGGTCGTCGACCTGCCGCCGGCCGCGCCGCTCGAGGACGTCGTCGAACGGCTGGAACACCTGCACGACGCCTACCGCGAGGACTACAAGTCGTACTACGAGCGGCACGCCGAGCCGGACAGCCCGCCGATGCGCGGCGCCGACCCGGCCGTCGTGCTCGTGCCCGGCGTCGGCATGTTCAGCTTCGGCCGCGACAAGCAGACCGCACGCGTCGCCGGCGAGTTCTACGTGAACGCCATCAACGTGATGCGCGGTGCCGAGTCGGTCTCCCGGTACGCGCCGATCGAGGAACGCGAGAAGTTCCGCATCGAGTACTGGGCGCTCGAAGAGGCCAAGCTGCGACGGATGCCCAAGCCCAAGCCGCTCGCCACCCGCGTCGCCCTCGTCACCGGTGCGGGTTCAGGCATCGGCCGGGCCATTGCTCGACGACTCGCCGCCGAGGGCGCGTGCGTCGTGGTCGCCGACCGCGACGGCGACGCCGCACGTGAAGTCGCCGAGGGAATCGGTTCGACGGACGTGGCGGTACCGGTGACGGTCGACGTCACCGACACGGCAGGCATCGCCGAGGCGTTTCGAGCGGCGTCACTCGCGTTCGGCGGCGTGGACCTGGTGGTCAACAACGCCGGTCTGTCGATCTCCAAGCCGCTCGCCGACACCACCGAGGCCGACTGGGACCTGCAGCACGACGTGATGGCCAAGGGCTCGTTCCTCGTCTCGCAGCAGGCCGCGAAGGTCATGCGCGCCCAGGCGATGGGCGGCGACATCGTCTACATCTCCAGCAAGAACGCGGTCTTCGCCGGCCCGAACAACGTCGCTTACGGCGCTGCCAAGGCGAACCAGGCGCACCAGGTCCGGTTGCTCGCGGCAGAGCTCGGCGAGGACGCCATCCGCGTCAACGGCATCAACCCGGACGGCGTGGTCCGCGGCTCGGGCATCTTCGCTGGCGGCTGGGGTGCCCAGCGCGCGGCGGTCTACGGCGTGCCAGAGGAGAAGCTGGGCGAGTTCTACGCCCAGCGCACCCTGCTCAAGCGCGAGGTGCTGCCGGAGCACGTGGCAGCGGCGGTGTTCGCGCTGACAGCAGGCGACCTGTCGCTCACCACGGGCCTGCACGTGCCGGTCGACGCCGGCGTCGCCGCGGCCTTCCTGCGATGACGGCCACCGTCGCGGCCGTCGACCTCGGCGCCTCCAGCGGCCGCGTGCTGCTGGGCCGGGTCGGCGACGGCAAGCTCGACACCGAGGAGGTGCACCGGTTCCCGAACGGACCGGTGCGCCTGCTCGGCACCCTGCACTGGGACGTCCTGGCCCTGTACCGGGAGGTGCTCGACGGGCTGCGCCGGGCCGGCCCGGTCGACGGCATCGGCATCGACTCCTGGGCCGTCGACTACGGCCTGCTGGACGCGACCGGTGCGCTGCTCGGCAATCCGGTGCACTACCGCGACACCCGCACCGACGGCGTGGCCGACGCCGTGGCCGAGGTGATCCCGGCCGAGGAGCTGTACGGCATGACCG
>JAVXWK010000888.1:0-8539 GCA_032230575.1 Pseudonocardiales bacterium
CTGCGGCGGGATCGGGCTCGTCAACGGCCTGCTGATAGCGCGCACGAACATGGCACCGTTCATCGTCACGTTGGCGTCCCTGCTGTTCGCCCGCGGACTCCTGCTCGCCATCACCGACGAGGGCGCCAACACCTACCAAATCGCGCCGGACAGCGCCTTCGTCGAACTCGGCCGCGGCACGGTGTTCGGCTTCGGCTACCCGATCTTCATCGCGGCCGTGCTGGCAGTCCTGGGCGGCCTGATCCTGAACAGGACCACCTTCGGCCAGAACGTGTTCGCCACCGGTGGCGCCGAGCAGTCCGCCGTCCTGCTCGGCGTCCCGGTCGCCAGGACCAAGATCCTCGTCTACACCACGAGCGGCACGCTGGCCGGTCTCGCGGGAGCGTTGACAGCGGCGTATCTGCAGTCCGGTGTCACGGTCATAGGTGTCGGCACCGAGCTGGACGCCATCGCGGTGGTGGTCATCGGTGGCACTCTGTTGACCGGGGGTATGGGGACGGTCCTCGGCACCGTGATCGGTGTCGGCCTGATCAAGGTCATCCAGAACGTGATCAACCAGATCGGCACGCTCGACAGCAACTACCAGTCAGTGGTGAGCGGGGTGTTCCTGCTCATCGTCGTTGTCCTGCAACGAATACTGCGCAGATAGGAGCATCATGACCAGACGCGTCCTGAGCGTGTTGGTCGGAATCCTCATCACAGCCACCACAGCCGTACCGGCAGCGCAAGCGGCGGAATGGGTGCCCAAGGCGCCTCCGCTCACGACACCCTGGACAGCCCAGGTGTCACCGACGAACGCCCTGCCCGAATATCCACGGCCGCAGCTCGTCCGCACCGAGTGGCAGAACCTCAACGGCGTCTGGGAGTTCGCCGGAGCACCGAACCTGAACACTCCGCCGATAGGCAGGCCGCTGGCCGAAGGCGTCCTCGTCCCGTACCCGATCGAGTCCGCGCTGTCGGGCATCAAGCGGCACGAGGACAACATGTTCTACCGCCGCACCTTCACCGTGCCGAGCGGCTGGAACGGCCGGAACATCAAGCTCAACTTCGGCGCCGTCACCTGGGACACGCGAGTCTGGGTCAACGGCAGGCAGGTCGGCACTCACACCGGTGGCTACGACGCGTTCTCGTTCGACATCACGGCAGCGCTGACGACAGGCGCGAACGAGATCATTGTGGGCGTTAACAGCACGGTCGACGGCAGCCGCTACCCGATCGGCAAACAACGCCGCAACCCGGACGGGATCTTCTACACCGCGGCGTCCGGCATCTGGCAGACGGTCTGGCTGGAACCGGTACGCGGCGCGAACATCACGCGCCTCGACACCACTCCGAACGTGCCGGCGGGCGCACTGGACCTGGTCGTGCAGGGCACCGCGGGGCAGTCGGTCACGGCCGAGGTGCTCAGCGGCGGACAGGTGGTCGGCAGGCAGACCGGCACGACCGGTACCTCGCTGAGGATCCCGGTGCCGAACGCCCGGCTGTGGTCGCCCGACGACCCGTTCCTCTACGACCTCAAGGTGACGCTGGCCGGCGGCGACGCCGTGAGCGGCTACTTCGGCATGCGCTCGCTCGGCAAGGCGATGGTCGGCGGCGTCATGCGGCCGTTGCTGAACGGGAAGTTCGTCTTCCAGCAGGGCACCCTCGACCAGGGCTACTGGCCGGACGGCATCTACACCGCGCCGACCGACGAAGCCCTGCGCTGGGACCTCGAACGCCAGAAAGCGCTGGGGTTCAACATGGTCCGCAAGCACATCAAGGTCGAACCCGCGCGCTGGTTCTACCACGCGGACAAGCTCGGCCTGCTCGTCTGGCAGGACATGCCGGCGGTCGACGCGGTCAACGAGGCGCCGAACTCGCACGCCGACTACGAGTCCGAGCTGCGCAGGATCATCGACCAGCTCAAGGGCATCACGTCGATCGTGCAGTGGGTGCCGTTCAACGAGGGCTGGGGCGAGTACGAGGCCGGCAGGATCGTGAACCTGGTGCGCGGCATCGACAACACCCGCCTGATCAACCACAACTCCGGCTCCAACTGCTGCGTCTCGGACCCGGATCCCGGCAACGGGGACGTGATCGACGACCATGCCTACCAGATCACGACGGGAAACCGCCTGCCGGACAACAACAGGGTCGCGATGCTGGGTGAGTTCGGCGGCCTCGGACGCCGGGTCGTCGGACACGAGTACGAGCCGGGCAGGGGATTCGCTTACGGCGCCCTGTATCCGGACGAGCAGTCGCTGACCAAGCGGTACGAGGAGATCGTCAAGCAGGTCGCGCGGCTGATCCACACGCGCGGGTTGTCCGCGTCCGTCTACACCGAACCGTACGACGTGGAGAACGAGGTCAACGGTTTCTACACCTACGACCGCCGCGTGCTGAAGATGACCGAGTCCCGTGTGCGCGCTGTCAACCAGAAGGTCCTGGCCATCGCGAACGGCACAGCGGTGGGGCCGGACGACCTGGTCTCGTTGCGCGTCACCACGTCCGGATACACCGACCGCTACCTGCGTCACCGCGACAGCCTGGCCCGCACCGACGTGCCCGGCTCCGACCTCGACCGCCTGGACGCGACGTTCTTCACCCGGCCCGGTCTCGCGGACGCGTCCTGTCTGTCGTTCGAGTCGCGGAACTTCCCAGGAATGTTCCTGCGCCACGCGAACTCCCGAATCGGCATCGCGACGAACCCGATCACGGCCGACGCCACGTTCTGCGCGAGGGAAGGTTCCGGCGGCACCGCGCTGGAGTCGTACAACGTGCGCGGTTCGTTCATCAGGCACTTCAACGCGAACGTGTACCTGGCGCGCACCGGTGGACCGAACCCCTGGGACACCCCGACGTCGTTCACCGCGGACACCACCTGGGCGATCAGCGTCGCGTTGTGGCGCAGCGGTGCGGACCTGCCGCTGGACCAGGCCAGGTCGTTCCGCGTCACCACACCCGGCTTCACGGATCGCTACCTTCGGCATCGCGACGGCCTGGCGCGCACCGACGTCGTGACGAGCGGGAGTGACGGCCTGCTGAAGGCGGACGCGACGTTCGTGATCAGGCGCGGGCTCGCCGATCCGACCTGCTACTCGCTGGAATCCCGCAACTTCCCCGGCAACTACCTGCGGCACGCGGACTTCCGCGTCCGCCTCAACGCAGGCGAGAACACCGACCTGTTCCGCCGCGACGCCACGTTCTGCGCCCAGCCGGGCACGGGCGGCGTGCGGCTGGAGTCGGTCAACGAGCTCGGCACCAACATCCGCCACTACCAGGAGGAGGTCTGGGTCGCCTCGGAAGGCGGCGCGCACACGTACGACAACCCTGCCTCGTACAACCAGGACGTGAGCTGGGCCGTGAGCTCGCCCTGGACACCGTAGGAGAGAAATCATGCTGCTACGCATAGTTTCCGTGTCCGCGATCGTGTTGAGCACGATCACAATCCCTGCTGCTGCGGCGTCGGCCGAAGTCGTCGGCGCGATGAGCCGCGACTTCGGGATCAGCACCGCGCAGGCGCTGACCAGGATCCGTCAGGAGAGGGTGGCGCTGAAGATCGCGCCGGCCGCCCAGGAGGCCGCCGCCGACGCGTACGGCGGCAGCTGGTTCGCCGACGGCGAGCTCCAGGTCGCGGTGACCGACCCGGCGAAGCTCGACGCGGTTCGTGCGAAGGGCGCTGAGCCCGTGCTGCGGACGAAGACCCTCGCCTCGCTGACGTCTGTGAAGGACAACATCGACAGACTGTCGAAGGCCGGTGCGGTGTCCGAGGATGTCGCCGGGTGGCGGGTCGACGTCCAGCGCGGCGCTGTGGTGGTCGACGCTCTGACAGGAGCCGATGTTTCCGCACTACCCAAGGATGTGATCGTTAACACCGATGGCGTCCAGCGGCCGCGGCCGTTCGCGGCCGGCACCGTCGGCGGCGACCCGTTCTACACGGGCAACGTGCGCTGCTCGATCGGCTTCTCCGTGCAGGGCGGGTACGTGACCGCCGGCCACTGCAACGTCGGCGCCTGGAACGTCTACGGCTGGGACCGCTCGTGGCAGGGCGAGTTCGTCGGCTCTTCCTTCCCCACCAACGACTACGGCTGGGTTCGCACCGGCGGCGGCTGGTGGAACGTGCCGGTCGTGCTCGGCTGGGGCCAGGTGAGCGACGCCCTGGTGCGCGGCTCGTGGGAGGCCCCGCCCGGCACCTCGGTGTGCCGTTCCGGCTCGACCTCGCACTGGCACTGCGGCGTGGTCCAGGGCCGCAACGAGACCGTGAACTACCAGCAGGGCGCGGTCTACGAGATGGTCGGCACCAGCGTGTGTGCGGAGCCGGGCGACTCGGGTGGTTCGTTCATCACCGGCGACCAGGCGCAAGGCGTGACGTCCGGTGGGTACGGCAACTGCTCGAGCGGCGGACGTACGTGGTTCCAGCCCATTAACGAGATTCTGCGCGTTTACGGGCTGAGGCTGCTGACCGCCTGATCGGCCGATCCCAGCCGGGACGCAGACGCGTATTTTCTTCACGTCTGCGTCCCGGTATCTTTCCGAGGTGATCACGTGCTGGCAGCAGGGCTGGTGTTCGCGATGCTGGTGAGCGGTGCTCCGCTGGATCCCAGGGAGCCCGGCGAGCACTCGGTGGTCTACCGCGTCGACACGGTCGTCTCAGCGCCTCAGGAGCGCATCTACGGGCTGCTCACGGACTTCCCCGGCTACGCGGGCTGGAACCCGTGGGTGACCAAGGCCGAGGGCGGTACCTCGCCGGGCGACGAGGTGAAGGTCGACGTCGTCCTCGGCTCGACCAAGATGGCCGCGAAGCACACCGTGCTCAACGGCGTGCCGGGCCGGCGGTTCTGCTGGAAGGACGCGGGCTGGAACGCGTGGTTCGTCTACGGCCAGCGTTGCCGGACGCTCACAACCCAGCCTGACGGGACCGTGCTCGTGTCCAACGAGCTGCTGATCGACGGCATTCTGTCCGGGGGAGCCGATCACTTCATGGGCAAGGCGATGCGCGACGGCATGCAGGCCGAGAACGCGGCCCTGAAGCGCATCGCGGAGTCCTAGGTGAACAGAATCCGCTTGGCCACGGCCTTGCCGACGGGCGTGCGCAGCCCTGTGAACGCCAACTCGGCCAGACCTGGTCCGCGGACCAGCGACAACCCGCGGCGCATCGTCGACCTGACGAGGTAGCGGCGGCGCATCGCTGCAGCGTCGTAGTGCTCCAGGACGTACTTGTTGCCGCTGCGCAGGTAGTCGAACGTGACCGACGCGGCGAGCTCGGACATCCGCATGCACGGGTCGAGCCCGCCGGCGGTGAGCGGGGAGACCGCGCCCGCCGCGTCGCCGACCAGCAGACCGTCCGATGACACGATCCTGCGCAGCAGCCCGCCGACCGGGATGGGTCCGCCGCGCCGCTCGACCGGACCGGCGGGCGCGGGCGTGGGGAAGCTGTCGCGGAACCGTTGCAGCAGCTGGGGGAGCGGTGCGGTGAACCGGTCGGCGCGTCCCGCCAGACCGACGTGGGCGTGCTCGCCGTCGTCGATGACCCACGCGATGTAGCCGGGAGCGAGCCGCGGGTCGACGACGCAGTGGAACGTCGGCGTCGAGCCCGGCCTGATCGGGTAGACCTCCTCGATCCCGGTGATCAGCTGCCGGTTCACGTCGAGGCCGAGCTGCTTGGCGACCGTGGACCGGGCACCGTCCGCGCCGATCGTGAAGCGGGCCTTGGTCGCCTTCATCGGATAGCTCGCGTTGAGGTGGACCTGGGCACCGGCCCGTTCGGCGTCTTTGACCGCTTGAGCGTAGATGCCCGCCATGTCACCGACTCGGAACTCGTCGCGAGCGCTGACAAGCTCGACGGGTTCCCGCAGTGACGGCGGGTAGAGCAGCACGCGCCGGACCGCCGGGCCGAGGTGCGGCAGGTCGTAGTCGGTGAGGGTGCGCCGGACGAAGATCCCGGTCGTGCGGATGCCGCTCTCGAGGCTGGTCCGGCGCTCGCACACGGCCACGTCGAGGCCTGCGTCGGCGAGCAGGCGAGCGGTGTTGAGCCCGGCCAGCCCGGCGCCGACGACGAGCACGTCCACGGTGTCCATGCCTGACCGTAGAACTGATCGGCGGGGCTGGTCCCGTTCGACCGCAACACCTTCACCGGATCTGCACGCGTTCTCCACAAAAGTGAGGCCTTGACACGTCGGAGGTCTGTCGCAGATCGTGATGGGCACCGCCGCCTCGAACTTCTGGTTCGAGGAGGAACCCGCATGGAATTGTTCAACCGCCGCACGGCACTGCGAGGCGCGCTCGCCATCGCGGCGACGCCATTCGCCGCCGGGGTCGCGTCGGCAGATGTCGGAGCTTTGGCGTTCGTGCAGAAGTGGGCCCCGAACCCCGGCTCGGTCGGGCTGAAGGCGTTCGTGGGCATCGAGGACGACCGCTCCAACTCGCACCCGTCGGCCACGCACATCTTCGCCGAGAGCGACCAGTACCGGTTCGTGATGCACAAGTCCGATCGGGACGGTTCGGACCGCCAGCGCCAGGAGGTCCGCGCGATCCAGACCGGCAGCACCCGGCACGACATGAAGAAGGGCGAGACCTGGCGCTACAACTACCAGATGTACATCCCCGGCTCGTTGAAGGGGACGACCAGCTTCACGCACATCTTCCAGGTCAAGCACACCGGCGTGGCTTCGCCGGTCGTCACGATGTCGTTGTTCCGCAGCGGTTCCACCGAGTCGGTCGAGATGCGGCTCTTCGGTGCGGGACAGGCGAAACTCGGCAGCACGCCGCTCGCCCCGCTGCGCGACAAGTGGATCGACGTGGAGATCGAGATCAAGGTCGCCGACTCGGGCAGCCTGCGTTTCTCGTTGAAGGACGGCGCAACCACGGTCGTCAACGCGTCGCGGTCCGGTTTCGACACCTGGCTCGGCGGTGACCAGGCGCATCCGAAGTGGGGCATCTACCGGTCCCTCGGCGACTCCGGCCAGTTGCAGGACACCTACCTGCTGTTGCGGAACATGAAGGCATACCGGAACGAATGAGGTGTTCCCTCGTGGTCCTTCAGAGGTGAGAATTACTCGCGTGGGGGACCAACACGGACGGACGTTCGAGAGCAGGGCCGGTGTCGCCGCCTTCCTGGCCGGCGTGTGGCTGATCGCCGCGCCACCGGTCCTGCACTTCAGCGCGTCGGTGCACGCTTTCCGGCCCTACTGGTGGTCGATGAGCCTGGCCGTCGTCCTCATGCTGCTCGGCATGGTGCGAGCGATGGCGCCGCTGGACGTACCGCTGGCGCAGCCGATCACGATCGTTCTGGCGCTGTGGCTGCTGATCGTGGCGTTGCGTGCGGCGGACGGCGGTATTTGGGCCGTTTGGCTCAACCAACTCGTTGTTTCGGGTTTGATCGCGCTGTCAGCGGGGCTGGCGTTGTTCGTCAGCATGCGCCGATGAGCAGGTACCACACGCCGTCGGACAACTGCCTCATCTGCCACGGAGAACAGGAGGTCGTCATCGGCGTCCGCGAGCGCGGGCCGCACGAGCGCATGCACGACTACACCCGCGTGTTGTTCTGCGCGGCCTGCGACATCGGCGAACTTCGTACGTTCAGTTACGACGACTTCGTGGCGTACGGCGAGGAAGACGACGTGATGGTGTGGTCGGGTGTGCTCGTCACCGCGGACGTCGACCGGCTGCGCGCCGAGTTCGCCTGTGGGACGCCGCTTGATCACAAGTGTCAGTGCGTCCAGCACATTCGGGCCTATGACACGAATGTTCGCGCGAACAAGACCCTGCTGCCGGAGTACGGGCCCGCCCGGCACAGTCCGGACGGGCGCGTCACCGTGGCGGTCAGGGTGACCGACGGTCTTGCCGAGTTCTGCTGATCAGCAGCGCTCGCTGGTCTTGGCGAACAGGAAGTAGCTGCTGCCGTCGACCTCGCCGTGCGCGCGCGTGCAGTCATCGAGCGTGTCCGCGGGACCGCCCCACAACTCCCGCTGTCCCCGCGCACCCGTCGTGTACCCGTGGGAGTTGTTGTCGCGGGTCGCGATGTGCGTGCGGAGGGTGAAGTCCCTGCCGTGGCTCGCGATCCACTGGTCCCACACGTAGATGTAGGAGAAGTTCTTGCCACAGCCCTTGAACTGCTTCACCGACGCCACGGTCGTGTCGTAGTTCTTCACGTAGGCCGTCGACCCGATCTGCGTGACGCTGCCGCAGTACTGGTTCGACTCGGCCTGGGCCGTGCCGGTGAGCGTCACGGCGACTGCCGCCGAAACGGCAGCGGCGGCCAGGATCTTGCGCATGGTGCTCCTCTCGTTCGACAGGAGCCTGCGCCGCTCTGGTTAGCCGCCGGTAAATCAGATCACCGCGGTGGCCTCGACCTCGACGAGGTGCTCGGGGACGTCGAGCGCTGCCACCCCGATGAGCGTGGCTGGAGGCTTGGCGTTCTCGCCTGTACGAGCCATCGCGTTCTCGATGCCCTTGAGCAGCTCGGGCATCAAGTCCGGCGTCCAGTTCACGACGTAGACGCGGACGTGCACGAGGTCTTTGAACGAGGCATTGGCGGCCTTGAGCGCGGTGTGCACGTTCA
>JAVXWK010000928.1:0-4019 GCA_032230575.1 Pseudonocardiales bacterium
ACCGAACATCACGCCCCTCTTGTGAAGGTTTTCGGCCACTTGTGAAGGTTTTCCCGCACCTGGTCGTCCCCGTGCCATGATCAGTCGCATGAGAACCGGGGGCAGGATTTTCGTTGTGGTTGCTGCGCTTGCGGGCCTGGTGGGCTGTGGAGCGCGTACTGAGGCGGCACCCGTGCCGCGGCCGGTCGCGGTGAGCACGCCAACGACGGGCGTACCGTCGTGTGACTCCGGGCTGCAGTTCCGGATGACCACCGGCGACTCGGCGATGGGTCTGCGCATCCGTGTCATCGAGGTGCTCAACTGCGGCACGGAACCGCTGGAGCTCAACGGATACCCGCAGGTGAAGCTGCTCGACGAGGACCGGCAGCAGTTGGACGTCCAGATCCTCGACGGCTCCGGCGGAATCTCCAGGGTCGACGGTTTCGACGACCCGCCGCAGCCGATCGTGGTGCAGCCGGGCGAGAGCGCGAAGAGCGGGTTCATGTGGAAGAACACCAACACCTCCATCGACCCGCCGCAGCTCGCCAGGCACGCCGACCTCGCGGCCGCGCCAGGTGGCACGTTCGGGCCGCTGCTGACCTCGGACGGCAGGGACCTCTACATCGACCTGGGCAGCACCGGCCGCCTGGGCGTGCGGGCCTGGTACCGGTAGTGGTCGAGCTGCGGCGCGCGACCCCGGCGGACGCTCCGGCGGTCGCCGGGATCTGGTACCCGGGCTGGTGCGACGCACACCTGGGCAACGTGCCGCAGCAACTGATCGACGCGCGTCCTCGTGAGACGTTCGAGCCACGCGCGTTGGAGCACGTCCACCACACCACGGTCGCGACGGTGAACGGCGAGGTCGCCGGGTTCGTGATGGTCGTCGGAGACGAGGTCGAGCAGGTCTACGTCTCCGCCGGCCATCGCGGCTCCGGCGTCGCCTCCGCACTTCTCACCGCCGCCGAACAGGCTGTGGCGGCCAACGGACATTCAGTCGCGTGGCTGGCTGTCGTAGCGGGAAACACGCGAGCACGGCACTTCTACGAGCGGCAGGGCTGGACCGACGAGGGTCTGTTCGACCACCAGGCACCCCATCCGGACGGTCCCATCCCGGTCCCGGCCCACCGCTACACCAAGCTGTGTCGGCCGTGTTAATTCTTCAGGCAGGTTGGCGTTTCCGTGTTCTGATGACGACATGTCGACCGCCGCACTCCTGAGCTTCACGCTCGTCGCGCTGCTCACCGTCATCACGCCGGGCCTGGAAACCCTGCTGGTGCTGCGAACGGCAGTCCTGGTGGGCCGCCGGGCCGCGATGGCCGTGGTGGTCGGCAGCACCCTGGGCTGCCTGGTCTGGGCGACCGCGGGCCTGGTCGGCCTCACCGCCCTGCTGCAGGCCTCCGAACTGGCCTACGACATCGTCCGCTGGCTCGGCGCCGCGTACCTGATCTACCTGGGCGCCAAGGCGTTGTGGGCCTCGCGCCGCCCGGCGCCGGTCGACGAGCCCGCGCCCGTCCCGTCGGCACGCGCGGCGATCCGGGTAGGACTCCTCACCAACCTGCTCAACCCGAAGCCGGGCATCTTCTACATCTCGCTGCTCCCGCAGTTCCTCCCGGTGGGCCAACCGGAGTGGGGCGCCGTCCTGGTGGCGATCCACCTGGGAATCGGCCTCCTGTGGTTCCCGATCGTCATCACGGCGGCCGGCCGCGCCCGCGCTTTCCTTCTCCGCCAACGGATCGTGCTCGACCGCCTCTCCGCCGGCGCGCTGATCGCGTTCGGCCTCAAGACCGCGGCAGACGCCCGCTAGCGGCGCCCGCCCAGCGTGGGCTTGACCGGCCTGCGCTCGGAGTCCGGCACCGGCTCGAGCGCGAACTCCATCGCCTGCTCCTGCCGCAGGTCCGCGCCCAGCGTCATGATCACCTGGTAGTCGTCGCCCAATGCGCGGCGCACCGTGCGGTCCGCTCGTTCCAGCATCTTCTGGAACGGCTTCATGCTCCCGAACGAGATCCGCGAAACCCGTTCCTGCGACCGCAACGCGCCCAGCAGCCGTGCCGCGCGGTCGTGCGCACCCAGCTCGGCACACGTGCAGGCGAGCAGCCACAGGCTGTACGCGGGACCCCAGGTGTCACCGAGCACCAGCTGAATCCGCAACGCCTCGACCGCCAGCGGATGCACGAGCGCCGGATCGCCGTGCAGCAGCTCGTAAAGCGCCTGATGCCACAGTCTCCACGCGTGCGACCAGTCGACGCCATTGCTCTCCGCCAGCCTGATCAACCCGGTCGTGGCCTTGTCCGCGGCCTCCGCGTCCATCAGAAAACACGTTGCCATGGCGTGCATCAGCTCGGTGATGTACGTGTCACCCGGCGATGCGTACTCACGGGACAGTTCGACGACGTGCGCGTACAGCGGCACGCACTCCGGTGAGCCTTCTACGTAGAAGAGGTTCGTGGCCTCGACGAACACCAGATGCACGTCGGTCATCGGCATCCGCGGCAACGCGCGCGCCTCGTTCATCAACGGGATCGCCGCCGACATGTCGCCCTGCGTCTGCGCCAGGTACGCGCAGTGCGCCAGCAACGATGTTCGCAACGGCGGCTCGGTGATCACCTTGCGCGCCACCGCGAGCAGGTCGCGCGCCTGACCGAGCATGCCCGCGAACGACGTGAAACGGCTCCGCTGCACGTTCATCGCCATCAGGGTGCCGGCCTCGGCGAGGTCGGCAGTGCCCAGCGCGTACCCGACAGCGGCGCGGATGTTCGGCCACTCCTCCCACAGCCGTGCCATCCACAGCGCCTCGTCCGGCGAGAACCACGAGCGGGCCGCCTCACTCACGAACTCGCTGTAGTGCAACACGTGACGCTGCAATGGTTCGTGCTCGTCCGCGAGCAGACGTGCACCGAACTGCGACACGGTATCCAGCAACCGGTAGCGCGTCCGCCGCGTGACAGGACTCGTCGTCGCCACCACGATCGACTTCCGCACGAGCGCCGACAACGACGCCAGCACGTCCCCGCCTGCCACCGCCTCGGCCGCGGCGCGATCGAAGTTCGCCGGGAACACCGACAGCGTCGCCCACAGCTGCCGTTCCTCGTCCGTGCACTGCCGCGCCGCCCACTCGAACGCCCGCTCCAGCGTGACGTGGTGAGCCGGTCCCGGCAGGTCGAGCTGTTCGAGCACGTCCGTCAGCGACATCTCCGCCAGCCGCGCCGCAGCCAGTTCGATCGCGAGCGGCACCCCGTCCAGCGCCCGGCACAACGCGGCGACCTCGGGCAGATCGGCCTCGCTCAGCGCCACCCCGGCCGCCTCCGCGCGCTCCAGGAACAGCTGCACCCCGTCCTCGTCCAACGGCGGCACCCGCAGCAGATGTTCGCCGTAGACGCCGAGCTGCTCCCGCGAGGTCGTGAGGATCGTCAGCCCCTCGCAGTCCCGCAACAGGTGGTGCACCAGGCGCCGCACCGGCTCCAGCAGATGTTCGCAGTTGTCCAGCACGAGCATCAAATGCTTGTCGTACAACGACTCCACGAGCCGCCCGAGCCCCGCGTCCGGCGAGTTGTCGACGATCCGCAGCTCCGCCGCGACCGTCCGCGCCAGCAACGCCGGGTCCCTGAGATCCGAGAGCGGCACCACCCACACCCCGTGCTGGAACGCTCCCGTCCGCGCCACGGCCCGCCCGATCTCCAGGGCGATGCGCGTCTTCCCGACACCGCCGGCACCCACGAGCGTGACCAGCCTGGCTTTGCCGAGGAGTGCCTCGGTTTCGGCGAGCACCGCCCGGCGTCCGATGAACGTCGTGGTCTGGGCAGGCAGATCGCCCCGCACGGTCATCGGCGCATCTTCCTCAGCGACGGTCGGAGGTGACCCACGAGGATCACCTCACCACCCCTTCGGCCTAACAGGTTCGACCGTGCGTGGTCACACGCCCACAGCCACCTCAGCCTCGCGTGGGCACGCGCTCACGGGTCCGGATGATCATCTTGCTCGCGAGCCGGATTCCCTGACGCGCGTTGAGGTGCGGCAGGTAGGCGCGGCTCACCGCGTTCGCG
>JAVXWK010000939.1:0-10042 GCA_032230575.1 Pseudonocardiales bacterium
GCAGCGTCATCGAGGTCACCACACGCGCACAGCTCGACGACGCCGCGAGGGAGATCGCCAAGGAGATCGCCAAGAAGGACCCGACGGTGATCCGTGCCGCCAAGGAGGCGATCAACGGCATCGACCCGCAGCGCGTGCACCAGAGCTACCGCTTCGAGCAGGGCTTCACCTTCGAGCTCAACCTCACCGGTGTGTCGGACCACGCCCGGCAGGCCTTCCTGGACGGAAACCATGCGCGACAAGCGAATGACAGCTGACGAGGCCGTCAGCACCATCAAGGACGGCATGACCGTCGGCATCGGCGGCTGGGGCTCGCGGCGCAAACCGATGGCCCTGGTCGAAGCCATCCTCAGAACCGGCCTCGAAGACCTCACCGTCGTCACCTACGGCGGCCCGGACGTCGGGCTGCTGTGCGCGGCGGGCAAGATCCGCAAGCTGGTCTACGGCTTCGTCTCGCTCGACACCATCCCGTACGACCCGTGGTTCAAGCGGGCGCGAGAAACCGGCGCGATCGAAGTGCTGGAACTCGACGAAGGAATGTTCCAGACAGGTCTCCGGGCGGCCGGGCACCGCCTGCCGTTCCTGCCGGTCAGGGCAGGGCTCGGCTCGGACGTGCTCAAGTACGCCCCAGAGCTCAAGACCGTCCGCTCCCCCTACGACGACGGCGAAGAGCTCGTCGCCATGCCCGCTCTCAAGCTCGACGTCGCCCTGGTGCACCTCAACCGCGCCGACAAGCACGGCAACGCCCAGTACCTCGGCCCGGACCCGTACTTCGACGACCTGTTCTGCCTGGCCGCGGACCGGCGCTATGTCTCGTGCGAGCAGATCGTGGACCAGTTCGACGGACCGCCACAGACCTTGCTGCTCAACCGGATGATGGTCGACGGCGTCGTGGAAGCACCAGGTGGAGCGGGGTTCACGAGCTGCGTGCCCGACTACCCGCGCGACGAAGCCGCCCAGCGCGAGTACGCCGAAGCCGCCGCCGACCTGGAGAAATGGGCCGACTTCGAGAAGAGGCTGCCGGCATGAGCGACATCACCAGGGCCGAGATCTGCGTGACCGCCTGCGCCGACCTGTTCGCGGGAGCCGGAGAGACGCTCGCCAGCCCGATGGGCCTCATCCCGTCGCTGGGCGCCAAACTCGCCCGCCTCACCACCGAGCCCGATCTGCTGCTGTCCGACGGCGAGGCCTACCTCCTCACACCGGAGTCCACAGTGGAGGGATGGCTGCCCTACCGGATGGTGTTCGACATCGTCGCGCACGGCCGAAGGCACGTCGTGATGGGCGCGAACCAGGTCGACAGGTTCGGCAACCAGAACATCTCCGCCATCGGCGACCACGCCAAACCCACCCGCCAGCTCCTCGGCTTCCGCGGCGCCCCCGGCAACACCATCAACCACCGCACCAGCTACTGGGTCCCGCGGCACAGCCCAAGAGTGCTGGTCAACGCCGTCGACGTGATCTCCGGCGTCGGCTACGACCACGCCGTGGGCCCGTTCCACGACATCCACCGGGTCGTCACGAACCTGGCCGTCCTCGACTTCGGCACCCCGGACCACTCGATGCGCCTCGTCTCCACCCACCCCGGCGTGTCCACGGACGAGGTCCTCAAACAGACATCGTTCCCGCTCACCGCGGACAACGTCACCGAGACCAGGCTCCCGACCGACGAGGAGCTCAAGCTCATCCGAACCGTCCTCGATCCGGATGCCAAGCGGGACAAGGAAGTCCCGTCATGAGAACCGCGCTGACGGAACTCGTCGGCGTCAAGCACCCGATCGTGCAAACGGGCATGGGCTGGGTAGCCGGACCACGGCTGGTCTCCGCAACCGCGGAGGCCGGCGGCCTCGGCATCCTGGCCTCGGCAACCATGACCTACGCCGAACTCGAAGCCGCCATCAAGGAAACCCGCTCCCGCACGTCCAATCCGTTCGGCGTGAACCTGAGAGCCGACGCCCAGGACGCACCGGAACGAGTCGACCTGCTCATCCGAGAACAGGTCAAGGTCGCTTCCTTCGCCCTGGCCCCGAAACCGGACATGATCGCCAAGCTGAACGACGCCGGAGTCGTGGTCATCCCGTCGATCGGCGCGGCGAGGCACGCCGAGAAGGTCGCGAAGTGGGGCGCCCACGCGGTGATCGTGCAAGGCGGCGAAGGCGGCGGCCACACCGGCGGCGTGGCAACGACCCTGCTGCTCCCGAGCGTGCTGGACGCCGTCGACATCCCGGTGATCGCGGCAGGCGGCTTCTTCGACGGCCGGGGCCTGGCAGCAGCGCTGGCGTACGGCGCTGCCGGAATCGCGATGGGCACGAGATTCCTGCTCACCCAGGAGAGCACGGTCCCGGACCCGGTCAAACAGGCCTACCTGCAACGAGACCTCAACGGCACAGTCGTCACCACGAGAGTCGACGGCCTGCCCCACCGAGTCCTGCGCACCGATCTCGTCAACCACCTCGAGAAGTCCGGCAAGCTCAGCAGCCTCACCAGAGCCATCGGCAACGCCGCCAAGTTCCGCCGGATCACCGGACTCTCCTGGCACGCGATGGTCAAGGAAGGCCTGGCCATGAAACACGGCAAGGACCTCACCTGGTCCCAGGTGATCATGGCCGCGAACACCCCGATGCTCCTGCGCGCCGGCCTCGTCGAAGGCAGGACCGACGCGGGTGTACTCGCCTCCGGTCAGGTCGCCGGCCTGCTCGACGACCTGCCCACGTGCGAAGAACTCGTTCAGAGCATCATCAAGGAAGCCGAGACCGTCATCGACAGGCTCAGAGACGTTCGATGATCGTCACGTTCGCCTGACCGCCGCCCTCGCACATCGTCTGCAGCCCGTACCGGCCACCCGACCGCTCCAGCTCGTGCAGCAACGTCGTGAACAGCTTCGTCCCGGTAGCGCCGATCGGGTGGCCCAGAGCGAGCGCTCCCCCGTTGACGTTCACCCGTCCCAGATCGATCTTGAGCTCCTTCGCCCACGCCATCGGCACGGACGCGAAAGCTTCGTTGATCTCGAACAGGTCGATGTCCGAAATGGACATCCCGGCCCGGTCAAGCGCGTACCGGGTCGCGCGGATCGGCGCCGTCAGCATGTAGATCGGGTCGGATCCGCGCGCCGAGATGTGGTGCACGCGAGCTCGAGGCGTCAACTTGTGCTCCCGCACTGCCTGTTCCGACACGACCAGCACCGCCGAAGCACCATCGGAGATCTGCGACGACAGCGCGGCCGTGGTCCGTCCGCCGGGACGCAACGGTTGCAGCGCGGCCATCTTCTCGGCACTCGTGTCCGGCCGCGGGCACTCGTCGTGCACAACCCCGTCCACCGGCGCGATCTCCCGGTCGAACCGCCCCTCCTTGATCGAGGTGATCGCCCGCAGATGGCTCTGCAGAGCGAACTCCTCCATCTCACGCCGGGAGAGATCCCACCGCACCGCGATCAGGTCAGCGGCACGGAACTGGTTGACCTCCTCGTCGCCGTACCGGTGCTGCCAGCCCTCACACCCCTCGAACGGGCTCACCGTCATCGCAGACCCAATTGGCACCTGCGACATGTTCTGCACGCCACCCGCCACCACGACATCGGCCGTCCCGCTCATCACCGCCTGCGCCGCGAAGTGCAACGCCTGCTGGCTCGACCCGCACTGCCGGTCGACCGTCACGCCCGGCACCTGCTCGGGGAACCCCGCGGCCAGCCAGGACGTTCGCGCGATGTCGCCCGCCTGCGGCCCGACCGTGTCCACGCAACCGAAGATCACGTCGTCCACGTCCGTCGGGTCGACGTCCACGCGGTTCAACAGCGCGGTGATCACGTGCGCGCCCAGATCGGCCGGGTGCTTGTGGCTCAGCTCGCCGCCACGCCGCCCCACCGGGGTCCGCACAGCTTCGATGATGTACGCCTCGGCCACGAGGGGCCCTCCTTCTTACGTCTTCGAGTTCTTCCGGCGACCCGTGGCGATGCCGTCGAGCAAGATCGCGAGGTATTGGTCGGCGACCGTCTGGGCGGACAGGCCACCGTCCGGCCGGTACCACCGCACAGCCACCCACACCGTGTCGCGGATGAACCGGTAGGCGAGATCGACGTCGAGATCGGCGCGGAACACGCCCGCGCTCATGCCGTCCTCCAGCAGCACCGTCCACAGCTTGCGGAACTCCACGTTGCGGTCCTCGATGTAGGAGAACCGCGGCAGCGGCATGAGGTGCTTGGACTCGTTCTGGTAGATCGCGACCTCGGCGTGCCGGGCGTCGATCGCCTCGAACGACGCCACGACCAGGGCTTTCAGCGTCTGCTTGGGTTCGAGCCCGGCGTCGACGATCTCCCGGTACGAGGCGAACAGCTCGTCCAGGAACGTCCGCAGGATCTCGTCCACCATCGACTCCTTCGAGTCGAAGTGGTGGTAGAGGCTGCCGGACAGGATGCCCGCCGCGTCCGCGATGTCCCTGACCGTGGTCTGCCCGTAGCCACGTTCCGCGAACATCCGTGCCGCGAGCTCCAGCAGCTCCGCCCTCCTGTTGCTCACCGGTCGTTCCTTCCTCATGGATGCTGGCTGCTCACCGAGACGACCTCGCCCGTGAGGTAGGACGAGTAGTCGCTGGCGAGGAACACGATCACATTCGCGACCTCCCAGGGCTCGGCGGCGCGCCCGAAAGCCTCTCGGGACGCCAGTTCGGTCAGCAACTCCTCACTGGTGACCTTGGCGAGGAACGGGTGCGCCGCCAAGCTCGGGGCGACCGCGTTCACCCGGATGCCGTGCTCGGCCACGTCCATCGCGGCGCAGCGCGTCAACGCCATGACTCCGGCTTTCGCTGCCGCGTAATGGGCTTGACCCTTCTGGGCGCGCCAGCCGATCACACTGGAGTTGTTAACGACGACACCGCTTCGCTGGGCGACCATTTGGCGTAGTGCGGCCCTGGTGCAGCGGAAGGTGCCGTTCAGCGTCACGTCCAGCACGCGAGACCACTCGTCGTCGGCCATGTCGAGGACCGACTTCTCACCGCCGAGGCCCGCGTTGTTGACCATCACGTCGATGCGGCCGAACCGCTCGACCGTGCCGTTGATCAGCGCCTGGACCTGCTCTTCGCTGGTCACGTCGCACGGGATGGCGTGCGCGGTGCCGAGTGCCTCGTGCGTTTCCTTCAACCGCCGCTCGTGCCAGTCGCTGATGATCACGGTCGCGCCTTCTTCGAGGCAGCGTTTGGCGGTGGCCGAGCCGATGCCCGTGCCCGCCGCGGCCGTCACGACGACGACCTTGTCCTTGAGCAGGTCATGTTTCATCGAGGCAACCCCAGAATCCGGTGGGAGATGATCTCGCGCTGGATCTCGTCCGAGCCGCCGTAGATCGTCTCCGCGCGGCTGAACAGGAACATGCGCTGCCACTCGTTGCCGTCGAGCATCGACTCGGGGCCGAGCGACTCCATCGCGAGCTCACCGAGCCTGCGGTGCCAGCCGCCCCAGAACAGCTTCAGCACGGACGCCTCCGGGCCGGGGTCGTCGTTCATGGTTCTGAGGGTGTGCGAGCGCATGACGTGCAGTTCCAGCCACGCCCTGGTGAGCTTCTCCCGCATCTCGTCCGGGGCGGCGGCCATGATCGCGTCGAGCTGGCGGCGGAAGCCGACCTGGTGGCCGAGCATCGCGGTGCCGCGTTCGAAGCCGAGCGTGGCCATGGCGATCTTCCAACCCTCGCCGGGCTGCCCCACGATGTTCTCCGCGGCCGTGACAGCGCCGTCGAAGAAGACCTCGTTGAACTCCGAGGTGCCGGTGAGCTGGCGGATCGGCCGGACCTCGATGCCCGCCTGGTTCATCGGCACGAGCAGGTACGAGAGGCCGTGGTGGCGTTGCGAACCCGGTTCGGTGCGGCACAGGACGAAGATCCAGTCCGAGTAGTGCGCGTTCGACGTCCAGATCTTCTGGCCGCTGATCACCCACCGGTCGCCGGCGAGGGTGGCCTTCGTCTGGACGTTCGCCAGGTCGGAGCCCGCGTTCGGTTCGGAGTAGCCCTGGCACCACAGCTCGTCGAGACTGCGGATCTTGGGCAGGAAGCGTTCTTTCTGAGCATCAGTGCCGAACGCGATGAGCGTCGGAGCGAGCAGCCCCTCGCCGACGATGTCGACCTTCGCCGGCGCGTCCGCCTCCGCGTACTCCTCGTGGAAGACGACCTGCTCCTCCACGCTGCGCTCGCCGGGCCAGCCGAGGCACGTCCACCCGCTCCTGGCGAGGTGCCGGTGCCAGCGCAGCCGTCCCTCGAACGCCTCGTGCTCGCGGCCGGGACCCCCCAGGCCGCGCAGCTCAGCGAACTCACCGACGAGGTTGGCGGACAACCATTCCCGCACCTCGCGCCGGAAGGACTCCATGCGCCATACTCTAACCTACCAAGCACTTGCTTTGGAGGACGTCACGTGAGCGATCCAAGCAGGCAAACGGTTTCAGCTGTGCTCGACCGCGCCGCTGCTTCGTACATCGACGCGGAGGCGTTGGTGGACGGGGAAGTCAGGCTCACCTATCCCGCGCTGCGCGCGTCCGCGCACGAGGCCGCGCGTGCTCTCGTCGGGATGGGTGTGCGGCCGGGCGACCGGGTCGCGTTGTGCGCGCCCAACTCCGCTCACTGGGTGATCGCCGCGCTCGGGGCGTTGTGCGCCGGGGCTGCGCTGGTACCGATCAACACGCGGTTCACCGCCACCGAGACGCTGGACGTGTTGCGACGGAGTGCCGCGCGGGCCTTGATCGTGGAAGGTGAGTTCCTGGGACGCGATCGGCTCGCCGAGCTGCGGGCGTTGTCGGCCGGCCTGCCCGAAGTGCTGGTGCGATTACCGATCTCGTGGTCCGCACCCGATCTGGATCTGCCCGAGGTGACTCAAGACGACCTCTGCGACGTCATGTACACGTCGGGGACGACCGGGCGCAGCAAGGGGGCGATGAGCGCGCACCGGCAGTCACTCGGGGTCGCTGAAGCGTGGGGTGCTTGTGGTGAGCTGACTTCCGACGACCGCTATCTGATCGTCAACCCCTTCTTCCACACCTTTGGTTACAAGGCCGGGATTCTGGCCTGCCTGCTGACCGGGGCGACGATGGTGCCGCAGCCGGTGTTCGACGTCGTCGAGACGATGCGCCTGATCGAACGGGAGCGCATCACCGTGCTGCCAGGGCCGCCGACGATCTTCCAGACTCTGCTCGACCATCCTGAGCGCGGCTCGTTCGACCTGTCCAGCCTGCGGCTCGCCGTGACCGGCGCCGCTGTCGTGCCCGTGGTGCTGATCGAACGGATGCGCTCGGAGCTCTCGCTGACCGTGCTCACCGCCTACGGGTTGACCGAGGCCGTCGTCGCGACGATGTGCCGTCCTGGTGACTCACCGGAGACGGTCGCGCACACGTGCGGGCGGCCGATGGCGGGGTTCGAGCTGCGGCTGGGCGAGCAGGACGAGGTGTTGCTGCGCGGTCCGAACGTGATGCTCGGCTATCTCGACGATCCCGAGGCGACCGCGGCTGCCGTCGACGCCGACGGCTGGCTCCACACGGGCGATGTCGGGAAGGTCGACGAGCGCGGGTATCTGTCGATCACCGATCGTCTGAAGGACATGTACATCTGCGGCGGTTTCAACGTGTATCCGGCGGAGGTCGAGCAGGCGCTGGCCCGGCTGCCAGGAGTCGCGGAGTCGGCCGTGGTGGGGATGGCGGACGCGCGGCTCGGCGAGGTCGGTGTCGCGCACATCGTGACGTCGCCCGGTTTCTCGCTGACCTCGGACGAGGTGATCTCGTTCTGCCGCGAACGGCTCGCCAACTACAAGGTGCCGCGCGTGGTCGAGTTCGTGCCGGCACTCCCCCGCAACGCCATGGGCAAGGTCCTCAAACACCAACTGCGCAAGGAGAACGCGTGACAGTCTCGTATGAGCGGCGGGACGCGGTCGCCGTCGTGACCATGAACCGCCCCGAGTACCGCAACGCGCAGAACTCGGCGATGACCTACGCGTTGGACGAGGCTTTCACGCGCGCGGTCAACGACTCCGAGGTCAAGGTGATCGTGCTGGCCGGCGCGGGCGACCACTTCTCGGCGGGCCACGACATCGGCTCGCCGGGCCGTGACGTCGACGTGTCGTTCGAGCGCAAGGCCGTGCTGTGGTGGGACCACGTCGGCCGCGAAGGCGGTGATCTCCGGTTCGCCCGCGAGATGGAGGTCTACCTCGGCATGTGCCGGCGGTGGCGGGAGATCCCGAAGCCGATGATCGCGATGGTGCAGGGCGCGTGCGTGGCGGGCGGGCTGATGCTCGCGTGGGTGTGCGACCTGATCGTGGCGGCCGAGGACGCGTTCTTCGCGGATCCCGTGGTGCGCATGGGGATTCCGGGCGTGGAGTACTTCGCCCATCCGTGGGTGCTCGGTCCGCGCGCCGCGAAGGAGGTGCTGTTCACCGGCGACAGGTTCTCCGCTCAACGCGCCTACGAGTGGGGCATGGTCTCGCGAGTGGTGCCGCGTTCGTCCCTCGAGGAGGAGACCTTCCGGCTCGCAGGGCGCATCTCCGCGATGCCGCAGTTCGGGCTGGCGCTGGCCAAGAAGGCGGTGAACCAGTCCGAGGACCTGATGGGCATGCGGGCCGGGATGGACTCCGTGTTCGGCCTGCATCACCTGGCCCACGCGCACAACGCCGAGGTCAGCCCGGACGCGCTGGCCGGGATGGACGCCCGTTCGATGAAGAAGGCCTCCAGCTGATGGATCTCTCCCTGGACTCTGCCACGCTGGAATTCCAGGCCGAGGTGCGGTCGTGGCTGGCCAGGCACGTCCGGCCGCTGTCCTCGATGGACACTGCTCTGGGTTTCGAGGAACATCGCTCGTGGGAACGCCTCCTGGCTTCGGTGCGGCTGTCGGTGGTCTCGTGGCCCGTCGAGTTCGGTGGACGCGACCTGGGGTTGCTGCAGTGGCTGGTCTTCGAGGAGGAGTACCACGCCGCCGGGGCGCCTGGCCGCGTGTCGCAGAACGGGATCTTCCTGCTGGCACCGACGTTGTTCGCGCACGGCACGGACGAGCAGCGGGCCCGGATCCTCCCGCCGATGGCGCGCGGGGACGAGGTGTGGGCGCAGGCGTGGTCCGAGCCCGAGGCCGGGTCGGACCTGGCTTCGTTGCGCAGCACCGCCGTGCGAACCGACGGCGGGTGGTTGTTGCGCGGGCAGAAGACGTGGAGCTCGCGGGCGGCGTTCGCGGATCGGGCGTTCGGGCTGTTCCGGACTTCGCCTGAGGGACGTCACCGCGGGCTGACCTATCTGATGTTCGATCTGCGGGCCGATGGGGTGACTGTCCGGCCGATCGCCCAGCTCGACGGCGAGCCGGGCTTCGCCGAGATCTTCCTCGACGACGTGTTCGTGCCGGACCGCGATGTCATCGGGGACGTCGGCGACGGCTGGCGGGTGGCGATGAGCACCGCGGGCAACGAGCGCGGGCTGTCGTTGCGCAGTCCCGGCCGGTTCGTCGCTGCTGCCGGGCGGTTGGTGGAGCTGTACCGCAAGAATCCTGATCCGGCTTTGCGTGATCGGGTCGTCGACGCGTGGATCGGGGCTCAGGCGTATCGGCTGCACACGTTCGGAGCGTTGGGAAATCCGCCCACCGGTCCGGCCGCCAGCGTCACGAAGGTGTTCTGGTCGGAGCTGGACGTGGAGTTGCACGAGACTGCTCTCGACCTGCTCGGTGAGGTCGCGCCGGGGTGGCGGGACGGGTGGCTGTTCTCGTTGGCCGGGCCGATCTACGCCGGTACCAACGAGATCCAGCGCAACGTGATCGCCGAACGGATCCTGGGGCTGCCGCGATGATGTTCACGTTGTCGGAGGAGCAGACCGACTTCGCCTCGGTGCTGCACGGCTTCCTCGCCGCCGGGAAACGGGGCCTGGCGGAGCTCGGCGTGGACGAGGTGACCGACCCGGTCGACCTGGTGGTGGTGTTCGAGGAACTGGGACACCACGCGGTCCCCGGGCCGTTGATCGAGTCGCTCGCGGTGGTGCCCGCGCTCGCCGGAATGGTGCCCGAACTGCTGGGGGAGGTGGTACCAGGAAGAGCCATCTCAGCCCAGCCGA
>JAVXWK010000955.1:0-8771 GCA_032230575.1 Pseudonocardiales bacterium
CGCGAACGCCTCGATCGCGTCGACGCGTGCGGCCGTCACATCGGTGTTGCGGGTCCGGGCGGCACCCGGTTCCTCGAACCGCGCCCGGACCCGCAGGCGCGGCTCGTACTCCGGCGGCAGCACGAAAACGCAGCGCCGCAACAGGTCCGGAGTGGTGAGCACCTGGTCGAGCTCCCATTGCGTGCCCGGTCGCAGCGACGGCATGAGGTAGATCGTGTGAGCGCTCGCGGTGAGGAGCGTGAAGACCTCGCGCCAGTCCTCCTCGCGGGTGCGGACTCGTCCCGCGCCGATCTGCTCGCCGCTCTCGCCGAGCGCGATCAGCGGGGCGACGTGTTCGACGGCCTCCGCGAGCATCGTCTCGAAATCGCCGAGGTAGATGTGCAGGCCGCCTTTCTCCACGTCCTCGCCCTTGAGCTTGACGTACTTCGACTTCGCGATGACGCGGACGCGGCCGGTGGACTGGAACGAGCGCAGCCACACGGAGTGGCCGCGGCTTTCGCGACCGTGCCGCAGGTCGGTGAGAGCCTGCTCGGCCCACGCGTCGCGGCGATGCTGGATCCGCAGCTGCTCGCGGCCGCGCACGTCGTGGTAGTACACGTGCGCCGCGCCGATGTAGACCGACAGCCCCAGATAGCTGACCGTGGCGACCGCACTGGCCAGCCAGGGCGACATCCGGTCGAGGTCGAGACGAAGAGCGAGGAAGACGGCGGCCAGGCCGAACGCCCAGGTGCTGACGAAGTACCCCGCACTCCACCAGCGCGGCAGGTAGCTGTGCACACCCAGCACCCGGCGCAGCCGGCCACGGCCACGCCGGGGGAGTGCGGGGAGCAGCAGCGCGCGGAACGGCGCGATGACGCGGACAGCGGTGAGCGCGCCGAAGGCCACCAGCAAGGTGACGAAGACGCGCTCGATCACTCAATCATGATCCGAGGTGCGCCCGCTGTTGACAACAAGCGCCGAGAACCGTCAGCCGGTGTAGCCGATGCTCGCGTACTCCCACTCGCCGGTGCCCTTGGCGCCGAGGTTCGCGATGGTCGACCGGACCGCCACCGCACCGGGCTGGTGGTAGAGCGGCTGCTGGTGGCCGAGCTTCCACAGCTCCTCGTCGATCCGGTTGGCCAGGGTGGCGCGCTTGCCGTCGTCCAGCTCGGCGGTCGCCTCGTCGAACAGCTTGTTGATGGTGTCGCTGCCGATGTGGCCGTAGTTCCTGCTCGTGTTGCCCGGGTTGAGGAAGAAGATCGGCTTCGCGCCGCTGATCGGGAACGGGCTCACCTCCCAGCGGAAGCCCGTGACGTCGAAGTTGCCGGTGAACACCCACTTCGTGAGGAACTCGGCGGACGGGACCGCGGTGAGGTCGACCTTGACGCCGATCTGTTTGAGCTGGCTCTGGACCAGCTTCGCGACCTGCTCGTTGGGGGCGCTGGGGGAGGGGATGACGTAGCGCAGGGCGAGCTGCTTGCCGTCCTTCGCGCGGTACTCGCCGTCGAGCTTCCAGCCGAGGGAGTCCAGCGCGGACTTCGCGGCGTCCTGGTTGAACGGCGCGAGGCCCGAGTGGTCCTGGTAGTTCTTGGTGCCAGGCGGGAACATCCGGTTGCCGGCGGGCTTCACCGCCCCGTTGGTGATGCCGCCGATCAGTGCCCTGGCGATCACACTCGCGTCGACGCCGCCCATGATCGCGGAGCGCAGCGCGGGGTCCGCGAGGATCGACGACGCCGCGCCGTTGAACGTGAGGTGGTTGTACTGCGGTGTCACGGCGTCACGCAGCACCACGCCCGGAATGCTCTTCGCGCGCTGGAACAGGTCGATGCTCGCGCCGACCTCGTAGAAGTCGATGGCGCCGTTGGCCAGCGCGTCCGCCAGCGCGGGACGTTCGACCACGCGGAAGGTGATCCTGTCGAGCTTCGCCCTGGCACCCCACCAGCTGTCGTCGCGCACGACGGTGATGACCTTGCCGGTGGGGTCGATCGAGCCGATCTTGAACGGGCCCGCCGTCACCGCGGGCCGGTCGGCCCACGACTTGGTGAACGCCTCGGCCGTGCCGTTCAGGGTCTTCGGCAGCAGTGGGTTGAACAACGCCTTCCACTCAGCGAACCGCCGCGCGAACGTGATCTTGACCTCGCGGTCGTCGCTGCCGCGTTCGACCTTCGAGATGTCCTCGTAGCCGGTGGTCGTCGACGCCCGGTAGCCCTCGGCCCTGCCGGACAGCGCTTTCGCCTGTGCGTCGAAGTCCTCCCACGACAACGCCCTGCCGTCGCTCCACTTCGCCCTGGGGTTCAGCCGGTACGTGACGACGAGCGGGTCGCTCGAGGTGACCTCGGCGTTCTCGACGTAGTCCTTGTTCATCACGACCGAGCCGTCCGGCTTCTGGGTGGCGGTCCTCGGCACCATCGCGGACAGCATGAGGACGTTGTTCCCGGTCGCGCCGTCCACGTTGAACACGTTCCAGTTGGAGGGGACCTCGTCGACCGGCCACCGCAGTTGGCCGCCGTCCTTGAGCTGCGCGGGATCGAGGCGGTTCACGTCCTCCGCGGTGTTCGTGTGAAGCTGGCTGCCACCGTTGCGCTCCGGTGCCGCGCAGGCGCCCAGGAGCAGGGTGACGGCGACCGCCATCGCGGTCGTGCGTCGAATCGTCATGGCACGCTCTCTGTCGTCGGTTCAGGACGCACTCTCGCGTGCCACGAGGTTCGCGGCCATCATTTTGGTGATCTTGACGTGATCAGTTGCCCGTCGCGAGCGCGTCCAGCCACTGGAGCAGCAGCGCGGTCTCGGCGTCGGTCAGCGACGTGCGGCGGGTGCGCAGCCGTGCGGCCAGTTGCACGGAGGCGGTGAGCAGGCTCGTGTCCGCGCTGGGTGCCGCGGTGCCGGACTCCTGCGTGAGCAACCGGTTGTGCACGGCGTCGCGCACCTGGGTGGACAGCTCCGGGTCGGCGTAGGTCTCGGGCTGCGTGACGATGCTCAGCGCGACACCGACGTTCGCCGACATGATGATCCGCGCGGCCGACTCCGGGTCGATCCGCAGCCGTCCCGCCTCGGCGCAGCGTTCGAGCACCTGACGCAGGAGCAGCAGCGCCTCCTTCGCGGCGTCGGGCACGGCCTCGAAGCTCGGCGAGTACATCATCCGGTACACCGACGGGTGGGCCCTGGCGAAACCGACGTGCGTGTCCCAGCCGTCGCGCAGGTCCTTGACCGGGTCGGCGGACGGCTGAGCCTCCCGCTTGGTGGCGAGGTAGCGGTCGAATCCGTAGTCGACGACAGCGCTGAGCAGCCCGTTCTTGTCCCCGAAGAGGCGGTAGAGCACGGGCGCGCCGACACCGGCCGCCGCACACACGGCCCTGGTGGAGATGTCGCGATCTGGCGAGGCGTCGAGCAGTTCCTCGGCCGCTTCCAAGATGCGCGTTCGCGTGTCCATGACCGCGAGTATAGCGCTGCTAACAGATCTAGGTAGCGATGATAACGAGATGCTGTTCTTGGCGATAACGAAAGCTGTTAGCGATGTTGCGGACATCGCGTTGCACGCCGCTGACCCGGTGAGGGCGCTGACCACGCTGGTGCCCGCGATGATCGTCGGCGCCGTCGTCTGCCGGCGGATCCACCATCGCGTAAATGATCTGCGGGTCACCTGACGTTCGTGACACGATCGTGCGATGACAGCCAAGGACGCCGCCGTGGCAGCGGGTCGTGACCTCGGGCTCGACGTCACCGAGGGCAAGGTGCTCTACGAACTGTTCTCAGTCGTGGTGCACCTTGCTCCGTCGCCGGTCGTGGCCCGCGTTCCCACCGTGCTGCCGCACACCACGACGTTGGCCGACCTGGCCCGGCGCCAGCAACAGGAGCTCGACGTGGCGCAGTGGCTGCACGACCAGGGCACGCCGGTGATCCCGCCGAGTCCGCTCGTGCCGCGCGAACCGGTGCAGCGGGACGGATTCTCGATCACGTTCTGGCCGTTCACCGAGGAGGACAAGGACTCGGTGCCGGACTACGTCAGGAACTCCGAGCTGACCGCCGACCTGCACAAGGCGCTCGAGGACTACCCCGGCGAGCTGAGCTTCCTGTCGTCGGCGGAACCGAGGTTCGTCCGGGAAGGCCTCGACATCCTCGAGAACCGGCCGGATCTCGTCGACCCGGCCGATGTCGCCCGCGCCAAGCGGGAGTGGCAGGTCCTGGAACCGCTCGTCAGCGACGAAACCGAGTTCCTGAAAGCGTTTCCGGGCATCGACCTGCAGCCCATCCACGGCGACTCGCCGCCCGCGAACATCTTCGCCGGCGTGAACGGCCCGCTGTTCTCCGACTTCGAGCTCATCACCAGGGGACCGGTCGAGTGGGACCTGGGCGGCCTCGGCCTGGAGCTCGAAGCCGCCTACAACCGCGGTGCTGTCAGGAACGGCCTGCGCACGCTCGACAAGGACGTCCTCAGGTTCGTCAACGCCGTCGGTGCGATCCGGGTGATCGCTTACCTCAGCTGCGCGGACCAGTTGCCCGCCATGGTCGACTTCATGCAGCCGTTCATCAACCAGTGGCGGGACACCGAGCCCTACGCGTGAGCGACCGCGCGATCCCCAAGCCAGGCAACGACTTCCTCGGCGGGCAACGGCTCGCTGAGGAAGTACCCCTGGACGACATCGCAGCCGGCTTCGGCCAGGGCCGTCCACGTGTCCTGGTCCTCGACACCCTCCGCGACGGCCTGCAGCCCGAAGTTCCGGGCCAGGGCAACGAGAGCGTGCACGATCGCGCTGTCACCGGCGTCCGTGCACATGTGCGTGACGAACGACCGGTCGAGCTTCATCTCGTGCACCCGCATGCTGCGCAGGTACGAGATGGACGAGTAGCCGGTGCCGAAGTCGTCGATGGACAGTCGCACGCCGAGCTCGGTCAGCTGCCGCAGTACGTCCACCGCGCGGTCCGGGTCGGAGATGATCGCCGACTCGGTGATCTCCAGCGTCAGCAACCGGGCAGGGAGCCCGTGCCGCTTGATCAGTGAAGCCACATCACCCGGGAACTCCGTGTGCAGCAAGCAAGCCGCGCCCACGTTCACCGAGACCGGAACCTCCCAGCCCGCGTCCTGCCACGCCCGGCACTGCCGCAGCGCCGCGTCGATGACGTACCGGGTCAACGGCTCGATGAGACCGTTCTCCTCGGCGATCGGGATGAAGTCGTCGGGACGGACGAGCCCGCGCGTCGGGTGTTGCCAGCGCGCCAACGCCTCGACGCCGCACACCGCGCCCGTGTCGGCCAGAGCCTTGGGCTGGTAGTGCAGGAAGAGCTCGCCGCGGTCGATCGCGTGCCGCAGCTCGGTGACGGCCGTGAGCTGCGAGGCACCGCGCTCGTGCAGCCGTGCGTCGTACACGGCCACACCGGACTTCTCGCGCTTGGCCGCGTACATCGCGATGTCCGCGTGCCGCAACAACTCGTGGCCGTCCATTGAGTCCACCGGGCACATGGCGACGCCGACGCTGCCGGCGATCTCCAGTTCCAGACCCTCCAGCGTGACCGGCATGGCCAGCGCGCCGAGGATCTTCTCGGCGACCATCGAAGCGTTCTCGGCCGACCCGACACCGGGCAGCAGCACCGCGAACTCGTCGCCGCCCAGCCGTGCCACCAGATCCGTGTCGCGCACGGCCCACGACAGCCTGTTCGCCACCTGGCGCAGCAGCAGGTCACCGGTGTGGTGCCCGAGCGAGTCGTTGACCTCCTTGAACCTGTCCAGGTCCACGATCAGCAACGCCAGCGGCTCGTTCTTCTTGCACGCCTTGGCGACGGCCGTCTCCATGCGCCGTGCGAGCAGCGTCCGGTTGGCCAGACCGGTCAGCGCGTCGTGGTGGGCCTCGTGCTCGTTCTTGGCGGCCTGGCGCAGGATCTTGCGCCGATGCCCGAGCAGCACCATGCCGAACAGTCCCACCAGGAACGCGTCCACCACGAACGCGATGATCTGGGCGAGACGCAGCCGCGAGTTCTTCTCGTCCGCGGAACGCAGGTACTCGAGGGTGTCGAGGCGCTTGTCGCCGATCGTCGAGGAGATCTGGCGGCGCAACGACGAGTGCGCGAGCGACGCCTGGTCGGCCTGCAGCGGGTCCTGGCCGGCGATCACCTTGCGCAGGATGTCCGTTGTCTGGTCGTACAGCGGCATCAACCGCGCCGCGTCCGCGACGTCGTCGCCCTGGCCCTTGGTGCGCAACCACTCCAGCTCACCGCGCGCGGAACCCAGCGAGTTCTGCAACGGCTCGATGGTCTGCTCGGTGCGCTTGGCCTGCAGGTCCCGCAACGCGTTGTCCGCGACGTTGATGTGCTCCAGCACGCGGCTCCACCGCTCGCTGGAGTCGTTCAAAGCCCGCACGTGCGCGGTCGTGGCCTGCGCGGAGACACTGCTCCACAGCGCCAGTCCCGCCAGGGCCAGCAGCCCGGCCGTCAGCCCCACCGTCGCCACCCTTGCGGTCGCGCGGCCTTCCCAGAACGTCACCGTGCCTGCTCCAACGGTCGCACCCAGCCTGCCGGATCCTCGACGAAGCTGTCGATCTGCGGCTGGAAGAACTCCCTGCGCGCCTTCTCGGACTCCTGCCGGTGCAGGATCGTGTCGAGGTTCGCGGTGGTCACCGTCAGCCCCGGCGTCTCGACCCAGCCCTCCGGCAACGGCGCCACACCCTTGGCGTGCCGGGCGAGCAACCAGCCCGCGACGGCGCCCTTGAGGTAGTGCTCCGGCGAGATCGTCGCCACCATCGCGCCGTCCCGCACCGCCTGCAACGTTCTCGGGTCGACCCCGAAACCGCCCACCAGCCACCTCGCCGACTTCTCGGTCTTTATCGCGGCGAGGTTGACCCCGTCGCAGTCACCGGTCCCAACGAACGCGAGGGCATCGGGATTCGCCGCCACGAGTCTTCGCCACGCGTCGAGGTTCGCCTCGTCGTCGCGCTGCGTGTCGAACGGCCCCAGCACCAGTACTCCCGGTAGCTTCTCGGCGAATCGCCCCCGAATGCCGTCGGCCCGGTCGTCGAACCCGGCGAGTCCCGGTGAGGTGTTTCCCAGCACCACGGTCCCGGTCGCGTCCGAGGGCAATCGGCGCATCAACTCGTCAGCCAGCTTTTCGCCGAGTTCGTAGTTGTCGTTACCGATGTGAAGTTTCACCCCGGAACTCGCGGTGAGTCGCATGTCCACGCCGACGACGGAGACGTGCTGGCTCAGCGCGTCACCGATGGCCGGTGCCATCAGCGCGGGTTCGGACGTGGCGACCGCGATTCCGCCTTTCGCGGCCAGCGTCAAATCGGCGAACAACTCGACTTCCTTGTGCCCGTCCTGGCCGGGCGGCCCGGTCACGGTGGCGCTGACGCCGCCGATGCGCCCGACGCCCTCGTGGAACCCGCTGGTCATCTCCTGCGCGAACGAACCGCCCGTGCGCTTGACGACGAAACCCACGTGCGGCAGCGCGTCGGACTTCGCGGCGCCACCGCAGCCGGATAACAGCAACAGACCCAGCACCAGCGCCGCAGCTCGCATCTATGACCTCGGGCTCGCTCGACTGACGGTGATTGATCTCCAGAGCGGCCCGATGCTACATCGCATGGCACCAAATCGGGATAACGCACCCCAATACCGGGAAGCGCTTTCATGTTGCGGAACCGTCAGGCGGGTTCATAACCCAGGTTGGGGCGCAGCCACTGCTCGGCCTCGGCCAGCGACTTGCCGCAGCGGCGTGCGTAGTCGACGACCTGGTCACGGCCGAGCCGTCCCACGGTGAAGTACTTCGCGTCCGGGTGCTGGAAGATCAGGCCGCTCACGCTCGCCGCCGGGTACATGGCGAACGACTCGGTCAGGCTCACCCCGATGTCCTCCGCTCCCAGCAGATCGAACAGCTCCCGCTTCACCGTGTGGTCGGGGCACGCGGGGTAGCCGAGCGCCGGCCGGATGCCCCGGAACTTCTCCGCGTGCAGGTCAGCGAGCTCCGGCTGGGCGTCCGGCTCGAACCAGTCGCGGCGGGCGCGCAGGTGGATCCACTCCGCGAACGCCTCGGCGAGCCGGTCTGCCAGCGCCTTCACCATGATGGCGCGGTAGTCGTCGTGCTTGGCCTCGTACTGTGCGGCCAGCTCGTCGGCGCCCAGGATCGTCACCGCGAAGCCGCCGAGGTGGTCGCCTTCCGGTGCCACGTAGTCGGAGAGGCTGCGGTTCGGCCGCGACACCTGCTTCTTCGTCTGCTGCCGCAGCATCGGGATCAGCGTGCCGTTCTCGAGCTGGATGTCGTCACCGGCGGAATGCGCGGGCCAGAAGCCGTAAACGCCCTTTGCCGTGAACGATCCGTCGGCGATGATTTCGTCCAGCAACGCCGTCGCGTCGTCGAAGAGTTCACGTGCGACGGGCTGCTCGAGGATCGCGGGGAACTTGCCTTTCAGCTCCCAGGCGAGGAACAGGAACGTCCAGTCGATGAACTCGCGGAGTTCGCCGATCGACGGCGACAGCACGCGCGTGCCGGTGAATGCCGGGGTCGGCGATTCGGTGAAATCGACCTTTTCCGCGTTCGCGCGAGCGGCTTCCAGGCTCAGCAACGGGAGCTGCTTGCGGTTTTCGTGCTGCTCGCGCAATCGCGCCTGCTCGGCCCGGTTCGAGAGGTTCAGCTCGTGGCCGCGCCGGTCGTCCAGCAGATCGGAGACCACGCCGACGACCCGGGACGCGTCGAGCACGTGGATGACCGGCTCGTCGTAGACCGGGGCGATCTTGACGGCGGTGTGCTGGCGGGACGTGGTGGCACCGCCGATCAGCAGCGGCAGCTTCATGCCGCGCCGCTGCAT
>JAVXWK010000973.1:0-4665 GCA_032230575.1 Pseudonocardiales bacterium
CTCGAAGGGCGCGCGCCAGGGCTAGCGAAGCACTACCCGTCCGTCGGAGGCCAGCAGGACCTCCCGAAGCTGTTGGAAGACGCGTTGCCGGCCCTCAACGAGCACGCCGACCTGCTCCGGCAGCGGATCCTCGCCACCACCGTGCAGACCAACGAACCCGCCCGCAGCGCGCCCCTCTACGGCGGCCTGGTGGTCGCCGCGCAGGAAGCCGCGAAAGCCGCCGGCCGCAGCGTGCCGTTCAGCGTGCGGCTGCTGGAGGTCGGCGCGAGCGGCGGGCTCAACCTGCGCCCGCACCACGTCGGCTACCGGCTCGACGACGGCACCGTGCTCGGCGACCCGGACAGCCTCCTCGTCTTCGACCCGCAGTGGACCGGCGGGCCACCCGCGGACCTGAGCCATCGGCTGCGCGTCGTCGGGCGAGCGGGCTGCGACCTGACCCCGGTCGACGTGTCCACAGAGGACGGACGGTTGCACCTCAGCTCGTTCGTCTGGGCGGACCAGCTCGAGCGGTGGAACCGGCTGCGGGACGCGCTCGACCTCGCCGCCACGGACCCGGTCAAGGTCGAGAAGTCGGCAGGCCCGGAATGGCTCGCGAAGCAGCTCGCCCGTGCCGAACGCGACGTGCTCACCGTCGTGTGGCATTCCGTGGTGTGGCAGTACGTCTCGCCGGCCGACCGGGCGATGGGACGGGCCGTGCTCGCCGACGCGGCAGCCAAGGCCACGCCCACGACACCGTTGGCACTGCTGGTGTTCGAGTCACGGCGTTCGGACGAGGCGCCAGAGGGTTACCGGTTCGAGCTGCTGCTGAAGCTCTGGCCGGCGGGCGTCTCGCTGCACCTCGGGCACGGCGCGGGCCACGGCGCGCCGTTCACCTGGAACGTCACCCCTTGGGAATGACGACCGGGTTCACCACGAACCGCCCGTCGTGTTCCTCGACGGGCAACCGGAAATCGCCGTGCGAACCGGCGCGGGTGAACTCCACGACGACATTGCCGTCGCGGTAGAGGCCGCGGTCCACGTCGGCCGCGGTGAACTGCTCGACCGTCGAGCGCGCCACGTCCTCGCCGCCGACCGCGAGCAACGGCTGCAACTTGTGGAAGTCGTGTGCGCGCAAGGCGTTCGTGACGTCCACAGCGAGCTCGTCCGGGGTCGACGCGCCCGGATCCGGCCATGCCGCGATGCACACGAACACCATCGCGAGCCAGCCGGCCGGGAACACCAGCAGCCAGAACCTGAGGTTCGTCAGCCGCTCGTACACGTCAGGGCGTCCCCGAGATCAGCACGAACACCGTGGTGATCCAGCAGAGGAGGAACGCGAGCATCCAGAACCGGACGTTGGTCAGCAATCTGGTCATGACAGAGCCCTTCTACAACGAACAAAGCGAGCGAAATCGGGAGTTACAGCCAGCGATTTCGGCGCAGTATTCGGTAGAGCGTGAGGCAGGCGATCAGGACCAAACTCATGATCAGCGGGTAGCCGAACTTCCACTTCAGCTCGGGCATGTAGTCGAAGTTCATGCCGTACACACCGACGACCATGGTGGGCACGGAGATGATCGCGACCCACGAGGTGATCTTGCGCATGTCGGTGTTCTGCTGCAGCGTGATCTTCGCGAGCGTCGCGTCGACCAGCGTGGTCAGCAGCTCGTCGAACGCCGTCACGCGCTCGGACACCTCGGTGAGGTGGTCGTCGACGTCGCGGAAGAACGCGCGCACCTGCTCGGGGATGAGCGGCGTGTAGCCCTCTGCCAAGCGGCGCAACGGGTTCGCGAGCGGCATCACCGCGCGGCGCAGTTCCACGACCTCGCGCTTGAACATGTAGATCTGCTCTGCGCTCACCTCGCTGCGCGGCGCGAAGACCCGCTCCTCCATGCGGTCGATGTCGTCCTCGATGTGATCGGTGACCTCGAGGTAGTTGTCCACCACCTGGTCGGCGATCGCGTGCATCACCGCGGCCGGGCCGATCTCGAGCCGCTCCGGGTCCTCCTCCAGCACGTGGCGGAGCTTGGACAGCCCGGAGTGGTTGCCGTGCCGCACGGTGATGACGAAGTCCTTGCCCAGGAACACCATGATCTCGCCGGACTCGACGATCTCGTTGGCGGTGTCGGGGGATTCGTTGGTCACGTAGCGAACTGTCTTGAAGACCATGAAGAGCGTGTTGTCGTACCGCTCGAGCTTCGGGCGCTGGTGCGCGTGCACCGCGTCCTCGACCGCCAGCTCGTGCAGTCCGAACGTCTCCGCGATGCCCTCTATCTGCTCGGCGTCCGGTTCGTGCAGGCCGATCCAGACGAACCCGTCCTTGCGCTTGCGCACCTCTTTGACGGCGTCGGTGTGCGTCCAGCGGCCGGGCAAGCGCTTGCCGTCGATGTAGACCGCGCAGTCGACCACGTAGTGCGACAACGGCACGGAGATGTGCGGCGCTGGGCGCTGCTGGGCGCCGCGTCCGCGGATCGAGGGCAGGCTGGGCATGGTGAGTTCCTCCAGGGCCACACGTCGTTCAAGTGCGCGAAAAGCACGACGGGCGTCCCTACCGGGGGAAACTCGAGCGGTCTAGAACGATCTAGCCGGCCACCTCGGTGAGGACGCGCTTGGTACTGGCAGGGTGGGGGTCCTTGCTCATTTAGGGGTCCTCACCTCCTCGGTGCGAAGTCACTGGTGGTGGAAATCCTCACACACCGGTTGCCGAGGGTACTCCCTCCGCGTAAAGACTGTCTCCCCACCTGAGACAGATCTCGATCACACGTAGTTGGAGGCGCGGTGCAGTTCGGTCGGTACTACGAGGAGTTCGAGGTCGGAGCGGTCTACAAGCACTGGCCGGGCAAGACGGTCACGGAGTACGACGACCACCTGTTCTGCCTGCTCACGATGAATCACCACCCGCTCCACATGGACGTGAACTACGCGGAGAACACGACCGACTTCAAGAAGAACGTCGTGGTCGGCAACTACATCTACTCGTTGCTGCTGGGCATGTCCGTGCCCGACGTCTCCGGCAAGGCGATCGCCAACCTGGAGATCGAGTCGCTGCGGCACGTGAAGCCGACGTTCCACGGTGACACGATCTACGGCGAGACCGAGGTGCTCGACAAGACGCCGTCCAAGTCGAAGGACGACAGGGGCGTGGTCTACGTGGAGACTCGCGGTTACAAGCAGGACGGCACCGTTGTGTGCATCTTCCGCCGCAAGGTCATGGTGCCGAAGAAGTCCTACGGTGATGCTCGTGGTGGCGAGCAGCCGGGGCGCCCCGAACCGAAGGAGTGACGTGACGACTCTGGACCTCGCGCAGCAACGTTTGCGGGCGTTCGCAGAAGGGGCAGCAGGAATTTCGCCGCTCTACGAGCACCTCGCGTCGCGTGCTGCCGCGGATCCGGAGGTCGCGGAACTGCTGACCGCCGCCAGCGAGGAGAACGCCTCCGGCGAGCTCCTGCTGGCGGCGGCACATCGGCTCGTGCAGGCCGAACCGTTCCACCAGCTGTCGAACTACTACCCCTCGCTCGGCGGGACCTACGGCGCGGACGAGAGCACTTGGCCGTTGTTCCGGGACTTCCTGCTCGAACGTGCCGAGCGCGTGCGCAGGCTCGTCAGCTCGCAGGTGATCCAGACCAACGAGGTCCGGCGCGCCGCTCTGCTCTACCCGGCCGTCGTGGCCGCGGCGAAGCAGGCGGGCGGGCCGATCGGGCTCGTGGAGGCCGCGACGACCGCGGGCCTGCTGCTCGGGCTCGACCAGTACTCGTACCGCTACCAGACGCAGGAGGCCGGCCAGCTCGTCGCCGGGCCCGCCAAGGCCGCGCTGGGTCTGCACTGCGCGTTGGAACTGGCACCGGGCGCGGTGCTGCCGAAGCTGCCCAAGACCGTCAAGGTGGCCGCGAAGGCGGGCATCGGCGTCGCACCCGCGGATCTGACCGATGAGGACGCCTACGCGTGGCTCGAGGCGTGTGTGTGGGCCGACCAACCGGAGCGGCTGCGCCTGTTCGGTGTCGCGTGCGGGGTGCTGCGCAAGAACCCGCCCCGGCTAGTGGCGGGTGACCCGGTCGCGGACCTCGCCAAGGCCGTGGACGGGATCGAGGCTCCGCTCGTGGTCATCTCGAGCGGGTCCGGGCTCGACCTCGTGCCCGCCTTGTCTGCTTTGGGCAGGCCCGCCTGGTGGGCCGCTCACGAGGGCGGAGAGCTGCGCCTTGTCCGTGTGAGTGACGCGGGTGTGGAGACGACCACGCTGGCGACGACCGAGGCCCACGGGCAACGTCTCGTTTGGCGGTGAACGCCGGCCTCGATCGCGTGAACCCTGATCAGGACCTGGGCAGGCAGTTCCACTTGGAAAGCGCTTGCAGGAGCCCATCTGTGGTCGGAAGTGTGGCCAAGGTCGCACTGTCCGCCCAAGCGACATCCGATGCGTCGTCGCCCGCTCGGAGCACACCCGACGTGACCTGGCATTCGTAGTCGAAGATCAAATAAACCCCGTTGGGGGCCGCTCGTTCGACGCTGCCGACGAGGCTGCCAACGGTAACGGAGAGTCCCGTTTCTTCGGCGACTTCCCTAGTCACGGCAGTCTCGTCCGTCTCGTTCGGCTCCACGCGTCCCCCTGGTATTGACCACAGGCCCTCACCAGGCGGATTGGCGCGTCGCACGACCAGTAGTCGCCCGTTCGAGTCATGCACGACAGCTCCG
>JAVXWK010000997.1:0-5551 GCA_032230575.1 Pseudonocardiales bacterium
CCACGCCAGCGCGACGGAACCGGGCCTCACCACCGCGCTCAACCTGCTCGCCCCGGAAGGCCGCGTCGTCGAGCTGAGCTGGTACGGCGACCGGAAGATCGCGGTGCCGCTGGGCGAGTTCTTCCACTCGCGCAGGCTCACGATCCGCAGCAGCCAGGTCGGCGTGGTCGGCCGCCCGGACCGCACCTACGCCGAACGCATGGCGCTCGCCCTCGAGCTGCTGGCCGACGACCGGTTCGACGCGCTCATCACCGGACACAGCGCGTTCGAGGAGCTCCCGGACGTCATGCCGAAGCTGGCCGACGGCGAGATTCCGGCGCTGTGCCACCGGATTGACTACGGTCCCAAGAATGGTCACGGTCATGTTTCCGAGTGACACCACGGTCGACGTCCGCGACCAGCGGATCGCCGTGCTCCCGGTCGGCAGCACGGAGCAGCACGGCCCGCACCTGCCGCTGGCCACGGACTCGGTGATCGCGTGGACCATCGCCTCGGAGATCTCGAAAACACACGGAGTCCGCCTGCTGCCGCCCATCCAGTTCTCGTGCTCGCAGGAACACGCCGACTGGCCTGGCACCGTCAGCATCTCCGCGAGCACGTTGATCTCAGTGGTCACGGACATCGCGGACTCTTTGCGGCGCAACGGGGTTGAGCACGTGGTGCTGGTGAACGGCCACGGCGGCAACTACGTGCTGTCGAACATCGTGCAGGAGGCCCGGAACCTGGCGCTGTTCCCGGGCAGGGACGACTGGGCGTTCGCACGGGAGAAAGCCGGCATCGAGACCTCGGCGTTCAGCGACATGCACGCGGGTGAGCTGGAGACCTCGATCCTGCTGCACGCCCACCCCGATCTGATCCGTCCCGGCTACGAAACCGCTGACCACCTGGCGGAGGACCGGCGGCACATGCTCACCCTGGGGCTCGCGCCGTACACGGAGTCCGGCGTCATCGGGCGGCCCTCACTGGCGTCAGCGCGCAAGGGCGAGCTCCTGCTCGCGGGTCTGGTCGAGTCCTTCCGCCACTACCTCGACCTCTTCGGAGGTCTTGGCACGGCGTGACAGGAACAGCACGACCGCGCCGGGCAGTGCGGCGATCAACGCGAGCACGCCGTAGACGATGCCCGTCGTGAAGCCCTGCTGAGCACCCAGTCCGGCGGCACCGAACGCCACCGCGAGGAACGCCTCGCGCGGCCCGAACCCGCCGATGTTGACCGGGATGGCCATGATCAGCAGCGCCAGCACCACGACCGGCGCGAGCTGCACGATCGTGGCGTCCGACCCCGCCGCACGGGCGGCGACGACGAACATCGCCACGTAGCCGGCGACCGTGGCGGCCGACAGCCCGAGCACCGACGGCCAGGTCTTGAACGACAGCAGCCGGATGCCGTCCGCGAGGGTGTTCACCAGAACGCGACGCACTGGCTTGATGTGCCAGCCGGTCACCGCAGCGGCCACGAGACCGGCCAGCACAAGCCCGATGGTGGTGCCGCTCAGGTGCAGATCGAAGCCGGGCGACGGGTGCAGCAGCAGCACCGCCACCCCGATCCCGATGAGCACCATCTGCCCGGCGAAGCGCTCGAAGAACACGGCGCGCACGCCCCGTCCGACGTCACCGGACTCACGCCCGTGGTTCACCGCGCGGTGCACGTCGCCGAGCACGCCCGCGGGCAGCACGGCGTTGACCAGCAACGCGCGGTAGTAGTCGCTGACCGCGGTGCGCATGGTCAGCGACAGGCCGAGGCGGCGCGCGATGAGGACCCAGCGACCCGCGCTGAGCACCGTCGTCGCGAACCCGATCGCCAGTGCGGCGGTGACGGAGAACGCGTCGATCGCGCGCAGTCCGTCGAGGAACGCCCCGGTGCCCAGGCGCAAGCCCAGGCCGACGAGGATCGCCACCGCCAGCAAAAGACGGAGCCACGGCCAAAAACGCTTCATGTCACACAGCTCCCGGTATCGCCAGCAGGTCAACGTGGTGAACCACCGCTGATGCCTCTGACCTGCGACGCAGGTACTCGGGCGCCTCGGCGGCCAGTGCGGGTTCCTGCTCGACCGCCGCGCCCACCCAACCCTTGAGCCATTCCCTCTGCAGCGCGTCAGCACTCATGCGCCAGGGGCTCGAAGCCGTCCGAACCGAAGCGCCCGCTGCCACGAATGCCTCTTCAGCAGCGGCCGGAGCATCCGGTCCGAGGAGCTTGCGCCCGTCCACGACGCGGCGCTGGTGAGCGTTGAACGCGTCGGAGAAGGCGGCGTCGAGCGGCTCGGCCGGGTCGAACTCGATCCGGCCTGCCACCGAGAGCGTGAACAGTGCGGGCACATGTGCTTCTACGCAAGCAGCGGCCAGAGCGTTCATCTCGTCGGCGGTCAACAGGTCCAGCAGCGCGGAGCACGTGATCAGGTCAGTGCCCGCGAGGTCAGCGGCGGTGAGCGCAGTGAGGTCGCCCTCACGCGTCTCGACGGTGACGTTCTCGATGGCGCTCACGCCGGCCTCCGCCAGCCCGAGCAGCCGGGGGTCGCGGTCGTGCAGCACCCAGTGCTGTACGCCGCCGAGCCTCCCGGCGAGCCATCGTCCCATCGATCCCGTGCCACAACCCAGATCACGGATCGTCAGGCGGTTTCGGTTCACCAGTGTTTCGCGGACCACATCCACGAGCTCCGTCGAGCGCGCTTTCGCGTCGGCGATTTCCCGCAGTGCCAGCCATTCCGGGGCGAAGGTCATGGCCGCAGACTAGCCAGCACCCTCCGCAGGTCCTCTGTGGATTCGTCCCAAGTGGACAGCTGAGCCCGTCGCCTTAGCGCTCGTGCGCGCAGTTCGGCACGGAATTCCTGATCTTGGAACCACCGCGTTAGTGCAGCTTCCAATGCGTTTTCGTCGTCCGCCGGAACGAGCAGCCCGCCGTCCCCCAGCGCGTCCGGCACAGCGCTCGCGATCACCGGCAGACCACGTGCGAGCGCCTCGGTGACGACCATCCCGTACGTCTCGTTGCGCGACGCCAGCACGAACAGGTCAGCGGCGTCATAAGCCCTGGTCAGAGCCTCGCCGGTGAGCGGCCCGGGGAAGCTGACACGATCGTCTTCCGGCAGCTGCTCGACGAACGGCCGAATCGGTCCGGCACAGACGAGCCGCCACTCGTAGTCGATCTTCTGCAACGCCCTGATCAGCAGGTCATGGCCTTTTCGGGGTGTGATCGAGGCAACGCACAGCAGCTCGCTGACCCCGTCCGTTCCCGAAGCTTCCGGCGCCGGATCGGTACCGGGCACCACCACGTGAACGTTCGCGAGCCCGTGCCTGGCTTTGATGTTGCGCGCGGCCGTCGGACTGGTCGCGATGACCGCGCTCACGGCCCGCAGGACCTGGCGTTCCCTGCCGTCGAGCAGGCGCGCTGTCCCGGGATCCAGACCGGTCTCGTCAGCCAGCGGCAGGTGCACCAGAACAGCCAGCCTCAGCCGTCGTGCGTGCGGCACGACGACTTCCGGTACACCGCAGCTGACCAGGCCGTCGAGCAGCACGACAGCACCGTCCGGAATGCCCGCAAGCGTTTGCTCCAACGCCGTGACATCGGACGGGCACGGCCAGTCACCAGCGACGCTCAGACGGGTGAGGCTTGCACTCACCCTGAGGTCGTAGACGTTGCCGCCGCTGGGACTGGCCGGATCGTCGGCGTCAGCCGGCAGTACGAAGCGCACGCTCGTAGCCGGCCCACGCCACATGGGACTCGTGGAGTGTGACGGCGATCGCATCGATGCCGTGAGCACCCTCACCGAGAGCGCCCTCGGAAATCCTCTCCGCGAGCTGGTCCGCGATGTGCTTCGCGAGCCACTCCGTGGACGTGTTGATGCCCGCGAACTGGGGTTCCTCGTCCAGATTGCGGTAGTTGAACACCGCCAGGACCTTGTTCAGCTCCTGGGTGGCGAGTCCGATGTCGACAACGATGTTGTCCGAATCCAGCTCAAGACGTTTGAACGTCGCGTCCACCAGGAACGTTGCTCCATGGAGACGTTGTGCCGGACCGAAGACCTCGCCGCGGAAACTGTGGGCGATCATGACGTGATCGCGGACGGTGATGCTGAACAGGATGACCTCCGCTGTGCGGTCGGGTTACGGTGCGACCTCGCATCCGAGCGTAGTTGAACGCTCGGGAGGCGCCAGGTGGACGAGGGGACCCGAGATGTTCGAACAGGCCTTCAACGACGAAGACGTGGCTGAGTCCGACCTGGTGACCCGCCGCGGCACGTTCCGCGCAATCGCCTTCCGCGCCGACGGCCACGAGCACATGGCACTCGTCTACGGCAAGACGAAGCTGCGCGAGAACGTCCTCGTGCGCATCCACTCCGAGTGCATGACCGGTGACATCTTCGGTGCCATGCGCTGCGAGTGCGGAGAGCAGCTGGACGCCGCGCTGAACACCATCGTGCGCGAGGGCAGCGGCATCCTCGTCTACCTGCGCGGCCACGAGGGACGCGGCATCGGTTTGGTGGCAAAGGTCCGCACGCACGTCCTGCAGGACCAGGGCCTGGACACGTTGGACTCCGCGACGTCGTTGGGGCTCCCGGTGGACATCCGCGACTACACCCCCGCCGCCCGCGTGCTGCGCCATCTCCGCGTGCAGTCCGTGCGGTTGATGTCCAACAACCCGGACAAGATCGCGGCGCTGGAGGAGAACGGCATCCCGGTGACGGCTCGCGTGCCGTCGCTGATGACGCCCAACCCGCACAACATCGCGTACCTGACGGCGAAGCGCGACCGCCTCGGTCACGATCTGCCGCAGGTCGACTCGTTCACGCTGCCGCACGCCCGTTGATTTCCCCGCACGTGCCGCTCAGAATGTCTCGATGCTGGCGCTGCGAGCAGGGCGTGCGTTCGACGGTGAGCACTCCGTCGCAGGTCCCGTCACGGTCATCACCGAGAACGGCACGATCAAGGCGGTCGAGCAGGGGCACCCCGACGTTCCCGGTGCCGAGGTCGTCGATCTCGGCACCGCCACCGTCCTACCGGGACTGATCGACACCCACGTGCACCTCGGCGCGGACAGCGAGTTCGGTGCGCTCGACCGCATTCCCGGCTACACGCCGGACGAGCTGGACGCGGTGATCAAGACCGCGCTGGCACGCCAGCTCGCGGCAGGCGTCACGACGGTTCGCGACCTCGGCGACCACCAGTGGTCCGTGATCGACCAACGGGATCGCCACCAGCAACGCGTGCTGGGCTCCGGCCCGCCCATCACCAGCAAGCAGGGTCACTGCTGGTCGATGGGCGGCGAGACCACCGGAGAGGACGAGCTGCGCAGGGCCGTCCGTGAGCGGGCCGAGCGCAGGGTCGACGTCGTCAAGGTCATGGCCAGCGGTGGCTTCACGACCACGGGCACCGCGGTGAGCGGATGCCAGTTCAGCGAACAAGAACTGCGCGTGGTGGTGGAAGAAGCCCACCACCACGGCCTTCCGGTGACCGCCCACGCCCACAGCCTCGACTCCGTCCAGCGCGCCGTGGCCGCGGGCGTGGACGGCATCGAGCACTGCACCTGCTTGACGGACAAGGGCATTCACGTCCCGGTCGA
>JAVXWK010001035.1:0-4213 GCA_032230575.1 Pseudonocardiales bacterium
TCGACCGGCTCGGCGGTCCCGACGTACTCACCCTCCGCGAGGTCGAGGTGGGCGATCCAGGACCAGGTGAGGTGCGGATCCGCGTGGACGCGATCGGCCTGAACCGGGCCGAGATCATGTTCCGCGAAGGCGCCTACTTCGAACAGCCGGTGTTCCCCTCCACGCTCGGCTACGAGGCCGCGGGCGCGGTCGAGGCGGTCGGCGAGGGCGTGGCGCACGTCGCCGAGGGCGACCCGATCGCTGTCGTGCCGTCGTTCTCACTGACCAGCTACGGCACCTACGGCGACCACGTGATCGTGCCCGCCTCCGCGGTCTTCTCCCGCCCGGCGAACACGAGCGCGGTGCAGGCCGCGGCCGTGTGGATGGCCTACATCACCGCGTACGGGCCACTCTTCGAGTCCGGCGAGGTGCGACCTGGCGACCACGTGCTGATCACCGCTGCCGCGAGCAGCGTCGGTCTGGCGGCCATCCAGGTCGCCAGGCACATCGGCGCCATCCCGATCGCCACCACCCGCGACGCCTCGAAGTCACAGCGTCTGCTGGAAGCCGGTGCGGCCGAGGTGATCGTCACCGCCGAGGAGGACCTGCCCACCCGCGTCAAGGAGATCACCGGCGGCGAGGGCGTGCGCCTGGCGTTCGACCCGGTCGCCGGACCCGGCGTGGACACCATCGCGCAGGCCATCGCACCCGACGGCTACCTGGTCGTCTACGGCGGGCTCGACCCGCGCCCCACCCCGCTGCCCAACGCGAGCAGCTACCCGCGACTGACCAGCCGCACCTACACGATGCACTCGATCACCTGGGACCCCGAGCGCCTGCGCCGCGCGGTCGCGTTCGTCAACGCGGGGCTGGCGACCGGCTCGTTCACGCCGGTCGTCGACCGCACCTTCGACCTGACCGAGATCGTCGAAGCCCACCGCTACATGGAGGCGAGCAACCACATCGGCAAGATCGTCGTGACGGTGAAGCACTAGATCGCCTGGGAGAACGAGAAGAAGCGGTCCGGGTCGTACCGCTTCTTCACCTCCGTCAGCCGGGCGTGGTTCGGACCGTGGTAAGCCTGCCGCCAGTCCGCCAGATCAGGGTCGGTGAAGTTCAGGTACGACGCGTTGTCCGCGAACGGCGCCATGTCCTCGTGCAACGCTGTCAGCCACTCCAGGTTGTCGCGCACGACCTGCGGGCTGTCCGACGACATCCACGACGTGTCCAGCGACACCAGGAACAACGCCTCGCGGTGCGGGAACGCCGTCTCGGTCACGCCCAGGGCGTTGATCGCGCCGCCCCAGCCGAAGAGGGCCGCGCCGCCGCCGTCCGGGTTGCTGCTCCCCGGCCACTTCGAGACAGCCGTGACGAGCGTGCGCACGCCTTCTTCCGGTAGTGGCGAGGAAGTCGTGCGGGTGCGGCCCGCGAACGCGCCGCCGGCCGTCTCGTGGTGCACGTACTCGACGGCTTCCCAGTACGTGCGGTCCTCGATGTCGCATCGGAACGGGTGAGTCGCAGTCAAAGGAGTGAGCAACGTGCGCAGCTCGTCAGCCGAACCCAGGTGCCACCCGATCAACGTGACCATCCCGCCGCTGGTCAGGCCCACGCGCAACGACAGCGCGTCCGGTGCGGTGCGCTGGATCTCCTGCACCAGCAGCATCACGTCGACCGCGTGCTCCCACTCCCACAGCAGCAGGCAGGTCGCGCTGTCCACGACCGGGCGCGCCTGGAACGTGAAGGAGGTGTTGACGCCGAAGTTGCCGCCGCCACCGCCCCTGCACGCCCAGAACAAGTCGGGATTCTCGTTGGCGGAGCACGTCACCGTGCTGCCGTCGGCGAGCACGACGTCGGTGCTGACGAGCGAGTCGCAGGTCAGGCCGAACGCTCGCGACACCGCAGCCACTCCCCCACCGAGGGTGAGGCCGCCGATCGCGACCTCGTCGGAGTTACCCAGCGGGAACGCGATGTCGTGCGGCCGCAACGCCGAGTACAGCGCACCCGTCCGCGTGCCGCCGCCGACCGTGACCAGCGCCGACGAAGGGTCGACCCGCACCGAGTCCAACCCGCGCAGGTCCAGCACCAGACCCGAACTCACTGACGTACCGGCATAGCTGTGCCCTCCGCCGCGCGCGACCAACCGCACGGAGTTCTCCCGCGCCCAGGTGATCGCCGTGGCGACATCGTCCGCGGAAGCAACGGACAGCACCGCCGCCGGGACCGTGGCGGCATAACGCTCGTTGAACGGCTTGCTGCCCGACGTGAAGCCGTCATCGCCAGGCAGCAACACCCGTCCGCGGACTTGAGCCGCGAGGCCGTCGAACGTCACGCGACGACACCCGCCAGCTGGGCCTCGCGCAGGATCTCCTCGCGTTCCCGCCAGTGCGACCAGAACGCGCCCTTGTAACCGAGACTGGTCAGGCCGATGAGGAACGGGTTGTCGGCGTAGTTGTTCTCCGACTCGCTCATGCCCGCGAGCGTCGGCAGCATCACGCGGTGGTAGTCCGCCGGGTCCACCAGGGACCACAGGTACTCGACCGTGCGCGACCAGCGGCCGTTCGGGTCGGTGTTCGTGCCCGCGTCCTCCAGCAGATCGGGCGAGAAGTAGCAGACGAGCCGGAACTCGCCGCGTTCGTCCCACATGAACTGCTTCTCGTACTCGACCAGGCCGGAGCACATCGACAACGGCTTCAGGATGATCGGGCCGTTCGCGGTGTTCGACTGCAGGCCCGGCATCGTGCGGACGCCGGCGCACTGCTCGGCGATCGAGATGCCGAGCGGGTGGTGCGGGAAGAGCCGCAGCCCCAAGGAGAACGCCGTCACGGTCGCGTCCAGCGCCATGAACGCCCGCACGCAGTCGCGCATGGTCTCCCAGGTCTCACCGGGCATGGCGAACAGGGCTTCGACCATGGTCTTGATGCCACGCTCGTTGCACAGCCGCACAAGCCGTTCGGTGTCCTCGAACGTGTAGTACGTCTTGCCCTTGCCGGTGACCTTCCAGTTCGCGAGCACGTCGGCGCGGATGTGGTCGCTGCCGACGTTCACGCCCTGGCAGCCCGCCGCGGCCAGCAGATCGGCGAACTCCTCGTCGAACGGCGAAGGCTGGCAGTACACCCACAGCCGCAGGAGGTTCAACGGGTTCGCGGCGCTGGCGTGCTTGCGGCGCACGATCTCCCGCAGCACGTTCTTGGCGTGCTGGATCGAGAGGTTGAACTCGCTGTCGGTGGTGTGCTGGTCGAGAATCCCCTGCGCGGCCAGGGACTGCATCTCGTCCACCACGGCGGCGACGTCACGGCGAGCGACAGCACCACCCTTGGCGTCCGGCTCGACGCAGTGCGCGCACCGGTAGACACAGCCGGACTTGGTGAGGATGCCCGCGAGACCACCGCGCTTGTAGTACTCACCGTTGTCCACTTTGTACTTGTCGCCGGAACGGCGGATGTACGTCCCGGCGTCGTCGACCTGCCACGTCTTGACCACGGTCGGCCCGACCTGCAGGAGAGGAGTGAGAGCGCTGGAAGTCCGGACGATCCCGTCCGGCGTGTTGCGGAGCAGTCCATCCACAGTGGACACGTCGCGTCCGGTCGCCAGAGCGTCGGCGAGGTCGACGACGATCTTCTCGCCCGGCCCCTTCACGCCGTAGTCGACACCGAAGTAGTCGACCAGCGCGAACGGCATCGTGGAGAAGCCGATGCCGCCCGCGACCAGTGGCGCCTCCGTGAGCCGGGTGATCTCGGTGATGATCTCCTTGTGCTCACCGACGAAGGGGCGCTGCTCGAACGCGTAGACCGTGTCGGTGTTGCGGACCGTGATGCCGACCAGCATCGGTTCGCGCGTGGTGAAGTACTCGGTCAGGAACGTCTTCCAGTCGTCGCGGTGGAACGTCAGGTCCACCACCTCGACCTCGAACCCCGCGCTCTCCAGCGACGTGGTGAGCACGTCGAGCGCGTACGGCGCGATCGGCGGGTGAACCTTGTTGGGGTTCACCAGTGTTACCAGGCCTCTGCTCATCGGAACTTCCCCCGCTAGGACTAGACGATGCCGAGGGCGATGCCGAACTCGGGCTTGGCGTTGAGCAGGTACGCGCCGGCGGACTGGAGGATCCGGTCCTGCGCGGCGAGGTGCTGGCAGATCGTGGCGGTGTCGCGCATCCAGCGGTCCATCGGCGAGGACTTGTGGATCGACCACGTCTGCAGCAGGTCGAACAGCCGGTTCACGATCGAGCGCGACATCC
>JAVXWK010001054.1:0-9027 GCA_032230575.1 Pseudonocardiales bacterium
CCGCCGACAAGGGCAAGGGCGCGGACGGCGTCATCGAGAAGGCGGAGACGTACTTCAACCCGGCGAGCGAGATGCTGGAGGCCCAGGCATGAGCAGGTATGTGAGGCCGTACGGCGACACCACCGGCGACGGCATGATCCAGACGTCGTTCACGCTGCCGATTCCCTTCGGCCCCAAGGCGGACGGCGCCGCGCAGCAGCTCGCGAACAAGATGGGCATGGACCCCGCGATGGTGGTCCACTCGAACCCCATCGGTGACGACTTCACGTTCTTCGTCGTCTACGGGTCGGTGAAGCACCTCGTGGACCTCGACGAGGTGAAGGTCGTCGAGCGCGAGTACCCGCTGCTGAGCCCGTCCGAGGTCAACACCACGCTCAAGAAGGTGTTGCGGCGCAAGCTGGTCGTCGTCGGCGGCTGCATCGGCACCGACGCGCACACCGTCGGCATCGACGCGATCCTCAACATCAAGGGCTTCGCGGGCGAAAAGGGCCTCGAGTACTACCGCGAGCTGAAGGTCGTGAACCTCGGCGCGCAGGTCTCAGTGCCCGAACTCGTGCGCAGCGCGCGCACCGAGAAGGCCGACGCCGTGCTGATCTCCCAGGTCGTCACGCAACGGGACGCGCACATCCTGAACACGCAGGAGATGTCCGCCGCGTTCCGCGAGGCGATGGGGGACAAGCGGCCGCTGCTCGTCGCGGGCGGCCCGCGGTTCGATCCGCTCATGGCAGGGGAACTGGGCGTGGATCGCGTGTTCAGCCGGGGTACGACTCCGGGTGAGGTCGCGAGCTATCTGGTGCACGCGATGCAGGAGAAGAAGGGGGTCGCCGCGTGAGCGGGGCTTTGGTCGAAGGTTTTCAGGTGACGCACCGCCGTTACGTGCCGCACTCGCACGCGCACTACGGCGGCAACCTGGTCGACGGTGCCTACGGGCTCGGCATGTTCGGTGACGTCGCCACCGAGCTGCTGATCCACACGGACTCCGACGAGGGGCTGTTCGCGGGGTACAGTTCGGTCGAGTTCGCCGCGCCGATCCAGGCCGGTGACGTCGTCGAGGCCACGGCAACGTTGGTGCGCATCGGAAAGCGCTCGCGCGAGATCGAGTTCGAGGCTCGCGTGGTGTGCCGTTCGGCACCCGAACGCGGGCCTTCGGCGGCGGACGTGCTGGCTGCGCCGATCGTCGTAACGCGTGCCCGCGGCACGGTGGTCGCGCCAAAATCTGCTGAATGAGTCCGAACCGGCAAGCGTCCTGCTCCGAATCCCCGGCCATGGGAAGGGAGCAGGACAATGCCAACCAGCAACAAACAGCGATTACGGCGCGGTGCGATCGCCGCCGCTGTGGTCGCAGCGGCGGCGGCGATACCCGCCGCGCAGGCCTCCAGCCACCGCGAGGCACCGCTCATCGCGGCGGACCCGGCAGTGGACAACACCGACGTCTACGCCTTCACCAGCCCTGACAGACCCGACACCGTCACACTCGTGGCGAACTGGTTCGGGCTGCAGGAACCCAACGGTGGCCCCAACTTCTACCCGTGGGCCACGGACGCCCGGTACGACCTCAACATCGACGCCGACGGCGACGCGGTGCCGGACAAGACCTTCCGGTTCACGTTCAACACCGATGACCGGCGTGGCAAGGCGAACACCTTCCTCTACAACAACGGGCCGGTCACGTCGATCAACGACGACAACCTGTTGTTCCGGCAGAACTACACCCTTGAGCTGATCGAGGGAAACAAGACGACTTCGTTGGTGCGCAACGGAAGAGCGGCGCCGTCGAACACCGGGCCCGCGTCGTTCCCGAACTTCGCGACGATCCGGGACCAGGCGACGTCCAAGATCCCCGGTGGCGGCCAGGTCTACGCCGGACCGTCGGAGGACTCGTTCTTCCTCGACCTCAGGGTGTTCGACCTGCTCTACGGCGGGAACCTGAAGGAGGTCAACCAGGACACGCTGATGGGCTACAACGTCAACACCATCGCGATCCAGGTGCCGAAGACGATGCTGGCGCTGAAGGGCGACCCGAAGCGCAACCCGGTGATCGGCGTGTGGAGCGACACCGAACGCCGCACGTTGAAGCTCGATCCCGGCAAGGCGACCCCGCAGGGTCCGTTCGTGCAGGTGTCGAGGCTGGGCAACCCGCTGGTGAACGAGGTCGTGTCGTCGGCTGCCATCAAGGACGCGTTCAACGGGCTCGAACCCGTCGACGACGCGAGGGTGCAGGCGTTGCTGGACCGGGTGAACGACCCGGAGCTCGCACGGCTGATCCAGCAGATCTACGGCATCCCCGCGCCGAAGACACCGCGGGCCGACCTGGTGGAGATCTTCCTGACCGGGATCACCACGAAGGCGGGCGGTCCGATCAAGGCCGATCTCAACTCGCAGCTGAACAACGCCGACGTCGACCCGAAGAAGTTCGCGCCGTCGGAGATGTTGCGGCTCAACATGTCCACGCCGGTCACCCGCAATCCCAACCGGCTCGGCGTGCTCGGCGGTGACCTGCAAGGGTTCCCGAACGGCCGCAGGCTCGCAGACGACATCGTGGACATCGAGATCCAAGCCGTCGTCGGAGCGGCGCAGACCGGCAAGCTCGTGCCGGCCCTCGCCAAGGGCGACCGGGTGAACGGCAACGACGTTCGCTTCGGAGACAAGTTCCCGTACGTCGGCCTGCCGAGCAACAGGGCGGTCAACTCCCGCTGAGTGAGGGTGCCTGACATGTGGAAAACCATTCCGCTGCTGGCAGCCGTGCTCGCTGTTGCCGCCTGCGCCTCCCCGCAGGCGGCAACACCCGCCGCCACGCAGACCTCTTCCCTGCAGCGCAACACGGAGTCGTTGCAGGCCAAGCTCCGCCGGACGCCGGCCGACGCCGCCGCATGGGCTCAGCTCGGTGCCACGCACGTGGAGCTCGCCCGCGTCACCTTCGATCCCCAGCACTACTCACGTGCCGAGCGCGCGTTGGCCGAGTCGTTGCGGCTCAAGCCCGAGGGCAACGGTGAGGCGTTCATCGGCCGTGGCGCTTTGGCAAATGCTCGACACGACTTCGCTTCGGCCCGTGATTGGGGCCGGCGCGCTGTTTCGGCTCTTCCGGACAACGCGCAGGCTCAGGGCGTGCTCGTCGACGCGCTGACGCAGCTCGGCGATGACGCCGGTGCTTCCGTCGCGCTGCAACGCATGCTGGACCTGCGGCCGGGTGTCGCGTCGTTCACCCGCGCTGCCTACCACTTCGAGTTGCACGGCCGGCTGGACGACGCCAGGGAGGCTCTGTACCGGGCGCTGGAGTCGGCTTCTTCGGCGGAGGAGAAGGACTTCTGCCAGTTCCACCTAGATGAGCTGAAGGGGCGGAGTGATCAGGAGGCGCTGGAGGTCTATCGCGGGCTCGTGGCGAAGGCGCCGTCGCCGGAGTACCTGGTGAAGTACGGCCGTGCACTGGACAAGGCGGGTAAACCTGCTGCAGCGCGGGCGCAGTACGACCTGGCGTTGCAGCAGCTTCGTTTGCTGGGCGGAGACGACCTGACGGCGGCGTTGATCGCTGCCGATCACGGGGATCCCGCGGAGGCGTTGCGGTTCGCCGAGAAGGAGTGGGCGAAGCGGCAGAGCGTGTTCACCGCGGACGCGATGGCGTGGGCGTTGCAGGTCAACAAGCTTTCGGCGGAAGCCCTGCGGTACTCGGACAAGGCCGTCGCGCTGGGCTGGCGCGACCCGGAGGTTCTGCGGCACCGCGAGGCGATTCTGGGGAGTCTGCGATGAGGGTCTTCTTGCTGGTGGTGTTCGGCATGCTGCTGATGGGCGGAGTGGCGCGGGCGCACCCGTTGAGCAACCTCAGCGTGAACCACTACGACGGGCTGCGGGTGTTCCCGGAGCGGATCGAGCTGCGGTCCGTTGTGGACAGTGCGGAGATTCCCACCTTGCAGGACCGTGATTTCGTCGACGCCCGGAAGCGGTGTGCCGAGCGGGCGAAGTCGTTGGACGCCATGGCTGATGAGCAGGAGCTGCGGTTCGAGGTGCGCGATGCCGACGTCGTGCGTCCGCCCGGTGAGGCCGGTCTACCAACCATGCGCCTGACCTGCGAGTACACCGCGTCGCTGCCGGTGCGTGGCGAGGTCGAGGTGACGTTCAGCGACTCGTACCTGAAGGACAAGCCGGGCTGGCGCGAGATCACCGTCGCCGGCGTGGACGTCGCGGTGTCGGGTGCGCCGGCCGAGTCGATCACGAACGAGCTCCGCACGTACCCGTCCGACCTGCTGTCGTCACCTTTGGACGTGCGGGCGGTGCGGTTCGTCGCTCAACCAGGCGAGGGGACCGTTGTGGCGGCGCCTGGTGCGTTGGGAGAAGCCACGAAGGCGGCCGTCGGACTGGTGGGTGATCTCACCCCGGTGGTCGGGATAGGTGCGGTTCTGCTGGCTCTGGTGCTGGGCGCGTCGCACGCGGCGTTGCCCGGCCGCGGCAAGACCGTGATGGCCGCCTATCTGGCGGGTTCGAGGGGTACCCGCCGCGACGCACTCCTCGTCGGGGCCACGGTGACCATCACCCACACGGCGGGGGTCTTGGTGCTGGGGCTGCTGCTCAGCGTGTCCAGCGTGATCGCCGGCGAGTCAGTGCTGCGCTGGCTCGGCGTGGCGAGCGGTCTGCTGGTCGCGGTGATCGGAGGAGTGCTGCTCCGCTCGGCGGTGCGTTCCCGTGGTCGTAAGCGGCACGACCACGGACATGGTCACGGACACGGCCATGGGCACCGCCGGGCGGGGCTCGTCGGAATGGGCGTGGCGGGCGGCCTGGTGCCGTCCCCGTCCGCGCTGGTCGTGCTGCTGGGCGCGATCGCGCTGGGCCGCACGTGGTTCGGCGTCCTGCTGGTGCTCGCCTACGGGTTGGGCATGGCGGCGACGTTGACCGCCGCGGGATTGCTGCTGGTGTCGTTGCGAGATCGCTTCGGGCACCGCTTCGCCCGCTTCCGCAAGTACGCGGACTTCATGCCGCTGGGCACGGCGGCGCTGGTGATGCTCGTCGGAGTCGGTCTGGCCACGCGTGCGCTGGCCGGTTAGTCCAGGGAGAGGGATCATGAAGAAGCTCATCGTGCTGGCGGCTCTCGCGTTGGCCGCGTGCACCACGCAAGGCACGGCCACCGCTCAGTTCGACGACGAACAGCAGTCCGACATCTCGTGTATGAAGCACCAGGACCAGCAGCCGGGGGAGGAGTACTTCGACGAAGGTAATTGGGACACCGTCGTCTCGTTATCCATCCTCCGCTACTACACCACGAACGGCGCAAAGCCCTACTGCGACGGCAAAGAAGCCACTGACGCGGACCAGGGCTGGCGCAGGCTGTACGTCCGGATGGGTGCGGACCAGACCAATCTCCGGTGAATCGACCGCAACCTCCGCCGCACTCTCCCGTTGGTCAATACAGAGGTAGTGACATGCCGGGGAGGATGGGGCGCAGTGAAGATCGACCACCAAGGGGACAAACCTCCGTACGAGCAGGTGCGGGTGCACTACGCCCACGCCATCTCGAACCGAGAACTGCCGGTGGGCGCCAAACTGCCTACGGTGCGCGCACTGGCGAAAGACCTGGGGCTGGCGGTCAACACGGTGGCCCGCGCCTACCGCGAACTCGAGGAGGCCGGCCTCGTCGAAACGCGAGGCCGCGCGGGCACCGTGGTCAGCGCGAACGGTGACAGCAACCGCGAGCGAGTGCGTGCGGCGGCGGCCCACTACGCGGCGATGTCCGCGGAACTGGGCCTCACGCCGCACGAGGCCATGGACATCGTGCGGGCGGCGTTGGCGCGGGTCTGAGCTACAGCGGGAGCAGGTCGGCGGCGAGCCTGGACTTGATGCGCCACGCGTCGGTTCCCGTGGACCACGGGAACCCGCCCTCGCTGAACGCCCAGTTCAGGTAGGACACGAACGGCATCGTGCCGGCTTCCCGCTGGAACAGTCCGTCCGCGCAGGCGTCGGGGAGGACGATCCCGTACGGCGAACCGCCGCTGGTGTTGTCCTTGTGGAGCCGGTCGGGGGCGAGTGGGAGGACGAACAACCCGGCGGTGTCCGGGTCGTCCTCCTCCCACTGCTCGAGCTCGTCCTCGAAGTACTCGCGCAACGAGGAGCCGGGGTACCGCGACCCCTCCGCCTCGATGACGAGCGGGTCGGCCGCCGCGGAGGTCGGCCACTGCGGGTGCGTGCCCACGAGCCACACGTCGCCGACGATCCGGATCCACGACGACAGCGTCATGGGCACCCCGTCGAATCGTTCTTCCAGCCACTCGAGATGCTGGGGTGCATCGTCGGTGGGCGGCACGTGCGCAGTGGCCGGAGTCTGCTTGTCATCGTTGCTGTGGAAGCGAAATCCTTCGCTCTTCAGCCGTTCGACGATCAGTTCGACGTTGTGCCGCGCCCGCCGCGCCATCTCGTCGCAGACGGCCTGCGCCTCCTCGGCGTGTCCGGGTTGCCGGACCGCGCTGCCGAGTTGCCTGAGTTCATGCCACACCTGGTCGCGTTGCCCGCTCCGGTAGCGGCTGAGCCAGTCCGTCATGTGCGAGATCCTGCCTCAGACCGCCTCAGCGGTGACCAGGCTGATCGGCCCGGCCAACGGCAGATGCCCGGTGAAGGCCCAACCGCAGTCACCGAACCACCCGGCGCCTTCCTCGACGCTGTACACATCACCGTCGTTGACGTGGATCGCGAACTCCCCGGCCATGAGCGCCGCGGGCAACGGCGACGTGTGCGTCGGATCAGTCCAGAAGTCCGCGATCAGCAGGCGCGCTCCGGGCTCGGCGGCGGCCCTGATCTTGCGCAGGATCGCCCGGTTGGTGTCGGGTGTGAAGTAGTGGATGACGTTGGCCACCAGGAAGACGTCGTGGCCCGACGGGAGCTCGTCGGTCAGCAGGTCTCCCACGTGCACCTGGATCCGGGAGTGACCGCCCAGCCGTGCCGTGGCGAAGTCGGCCACCCCGGGCAGCTCGAACACCGTGGCGGTGAGCGAGGGGTCGGCGTCCGCGAGGGCGACAGACCACGAACCCGTTCCGCCACCGATGTCGAGCACTCTGCTCTGCGCGGGCAACTCGGCCACGTGGGGGAGCGCGCGGCACGCACCGGCCGTGGCGGCGTCGATGCCCGCCGACACGACGGGTACGAGCTCGTCGTCGATCTCGGACAGGTCGTGCGCTGGTTTGCCGCGTCCGAGAGCTCCGGCCAGATCGGTCCACGCCGGATAGCTGATCTTGTCCCAGAACCTCAGCAGCGGTCTGAAGTCGGCGCGCGTGGCTCCCGAGAGGAAGGTCGCGGCCACCGGTGAGTTCGCGTAGTGGTCACCGTGCCGCTCCAGGAGCCCGAGCGCGACCATGGCGTCTGCGCTGATGCGTGCCGTGCGTTGAGTCAGGCCGGTGCGGGCGGCCAGACCGGCCAGGTCGGCCGGTCCTTCGCCGAGGGCCTCGAACAGGCCCAGTTCGTTGGCGGCGAACAGGTGCTTGCTGGCCATGAACCCCTGGGCGAGCTGGAAGATGCGGTCCGGGGTCACGTCGGAAGTTGTCATGAGGCGAGCCTGCGACCCACCGATCGGCGTCCACCATCCCAGAACGCTGGGTGATCGCCGCTGGTGGGGGCCAGATTTCTGGGGGTGGCGCGTGGTCGGTGGCGGCGTAGTCTCCGACGCGTGGCCCTGGTACCTCGAGTGCGCGCCGACATCGTGCGCATCGACGCGGCCCGGTTGACCTGGGTCGACTTCACCGCGGACGTCGCGGAGGCGCTCCGGCCGGTCCTCCCGTTCGACGCCTACTGCTGGCACACGGTCGATCCCGGCACGATCCTGTTCACCGGCAGCGTCAACCGCGACGTCGGTTGTTCCGGTTCCTGGCTCGCGCACTACGAGTACGTCGTCGACGACGTCAACAAGTGGTCGTTCCTCGCCAACAGCGGCCGCATCGCCGGGGCGACGAGCATCGACACGCACGGCGACCTCAGCCGCTCTGCCAGGCACCGATCGCAGGCGGGGCACGGCTTCGGCGACGAGTTGCGCGTCTCGTTGGTGGTCGATGGCGTCTACTGGGGCGCGGCGGCCTTCCTGCGGCACGCGGACCGGCCGTGGTTCACCGAGGCCGAGGTGGCGGCGCTGTCCGCACTGGCCCCGTCCATCGGCACCGGCCTGCGGCGCACCATCGCGGCCTCACTGTCCGGCCCTCGGGTGGACTGGGGGCCGGGCGTTGTCGTGTTCGACGCTTCAGGCAATCCCGAATCGACCTCTGCCGCGGCCGAACGCTGGTTCAGCGAGCTCGTCGAGCACCCGCCGCCCGACCACCCGAGCGAGTCGAAGATCGTGCAGGGCATCGCCGCCCGCGCCAGGGTCATCCCACTCGGAACGGATCCGCTCGAGCTCTCTGCGCGCGCTCGTGTCCGCACGCGCTCTGGGACGTGGCTGTTGCTGTACGGAACGCGCCTCGGCACCGACGGCAGGACCGCGGTGATCATCCACCCCGCCACGCCGCAGGACGTCGCGCCCGTCGTGGCGCTGGCGTACGGGCTGACCGAGCGCGAGGCGTGCGTGGCGATGCAGTGCATCCAAGGGCGCCCCACCAAGGAGATCTCCAAGGCGCTCTCGATGTCGCCGTACACCGTGCAGGACCACCTCAAGTCCATTTTCGACAAGACCGGTGTGCGCACGCGGGGCGAGCTCGTCGGGCAGATCTTCCTCGACCACTACGCGACGCGGTGGGAGAAGCCGGCCTCCGAGCCGCCGGGTTTGTTCGTGCGAGGCATCGAGTCCACCTGAGTCAGCGTGCGTCGAACAGCGCGCGCAGCCCGCCCGCGAGGCTGAGCATGTCCTCTCCCGCGTGGATCCACGTCGTGACGTTCGCCGACCACGCGTGGTTCACCTTGTCGGCGAGGCTCCAGCGCAGCTCGACCCGTCCACGCGAGTGGAAGAGCGCCGTGACCGCGAACTCCTCGTCGTACGACCGCCACACCCGTTCGTCGTCCCAGCCGAGGAAGTCCGCCGCGAGTCGCTCGAAGAACCGCGCGAGCCCGTCGTGGTCCAGCAGTTCGACG
>JAVXWK010000231.1:0-5769 GCA_032230575.1 Pseudonocardiales bacterium
GGATCCGGCTTGCGGTAAGGGAGTTCGTCGCCGCTCACCACCGCGTCGAACGCCGTGCCGAGCCCCAACGCCTTGAGCATCCCGCCGGTGATGCGACCGGACTTGTTGGTGCACAAGGCGAGCCGGATGTTCCTCGCGCGCAGCCGCTCGAGCAGTTCCTCCACACCCGGATACGCGTGGGCGCGGTGTCCGGGGTCGGCGGCGTACGCGGTCAGGTACGCCTCCTGGACGGCCGGAGCCAGCTCTCCCGAGGCTCCGGCCTTCTCCAAAGCCGCGCGCACCAACGCATTTCCGCCCAGCCCGACGTACCGCCGCGTCTCGTCGTCCACCAGTCCGGTGAGGCCGTGTGCTTTCAGCGCGACGTTCACGGCGTGCGTGATGCCGGAGACCGTGTCGACCACGGTCCCGTCCAGGTCGAAGACCACCGTGTCGATCACTCCGGATCCACCGCACCGCCGATGGAACGCACGATCTCCTCCTCGGTGCCGTGCGCGAAGCACAACGGCTGCTGGTCGAGCCACGAGAGCGGCCCCTGCCCGGCGAACTTCACCGGCACGGCCTCGGTCAGCGCGGTGATCTCCGCGATCGTCAGGAACTCCAAGGGCTTCCTGCGGTCCGCGACGGCCAGCACGTGGTGCGACAACAAGCCGCCGCCCCGCGTGCCAAGAGTCAGGATCGCGGGCATCGCGGGCTTGTCCTTCTTCTCGTGCACGGTGAGCCGGATCGAAGGGCTGACCGCACCGGCCACTCGCCGGTCCGCCGCATGGATTGCCACGTAACGCTTTGTCGCCTCCCACGCCACGGCGGAGACGAACGCGAGACCGTCCTCCACCGCCGTCTCGTGCCCGATGATCTCCCGCCACGCGGCCTGGTGCCTCGGGTTGACCAGCGAGCTGACCGCGGCCCGCGTGATGGTCCGCACTCGCGCGGGATCTTCCCTGAGCCACCACGAAAGCGGCTCCGACAGCCTCACGCCGTGCACGGGATCGCCTTGAAGAGCGAGCGCGAAGACGTTGTCCCAGTCGACGTTCATCACCATGGTGTGCAGGCGGCTGGTGACTGCCTCGGCCGGCAGCGCGGCCAGCTCCTCGGCGTAGAAGCCGGGCCGGCGGGGGTCGTCCGGCGTCGACTGGCGGAAGTCCGAGAACGTCACGGAAGCCTTGTCCACCAGGAAGTTCGCGATCTGCTCGCGTTGCGCGTCGTAAGCCTCGCGCGGCCACGCGTCGGTGATCAACGCGTCGGCGAACCGCTCGCCACCTGACCGCACGGCCAGCGAGACGGGCTGTTCGGCCAGTTCCGCCACGGATTCCACGAGGGCGACGAGCCTGCCGATCGCGAACACCTCGGCCAGATCCGCGTACGGACCGGCGGTTTTGAGACCACCCGCGTCGCGTTTCGGTTGCCCCAGAGCGATTTCGAACCGCAGGGGCTCGCCTGACCGGTCGAGAATCTGTTGCTGGAGGGTGCGTACGTCGAGGCGCCCCGCGTTGCGGCTGATCACGTGGTCGCGGAACAGTTCGGCGACCAGCGCGGCCCGGCGTGCGGCTGGGTCGCCCAAAGAGCTGTACAGCGCGTCTCCGGCAAGCACTTCGAGCATGCCGCGGGCACGTTTGGTGAGGCGTTTGACCTGCTTGCGGACGCCGTCGCGCCACGGTGGCCGGAAGTCGTCCGTGACGGTGACTCCAGGGCGGTCCAGGGCCGAGGAGGTCATCCAAACCTGGGAGTCTTCGCGGAGAAGGGTGAGAAGCCGGCTTTCGCTGACTACCTTTTCCGCCGTGCCGATGGTCATGCCGAGGTCCTCTCGCAGCGGTGGTGCGGCGGATCGGTGGTGATCACACGTCCGCCCTCTCCAGAAGGTGGTGCAACGAGTCCCCGGTCACCGGTCCTGTAGCCGTGACATACGCGATGGGCTGCTGCCCCTCCTCCAGTCGCGCCAAAGCCCGGTAGCGGTCGTCCGCCGCCCGGTGGCGAGCACCCGACACCAGCACCGGGATCTCCCCGGCCGCCTCCCGTTCGATCAGGTAGCGGAACGTCGGCTTCGCTTCGCCACCCTCGAAGTCGTAACCACCGGTGCAGTGCTGCGCGGTCATGTTGGCGTCGCGCGAGGAGGCCGTGACGAAGTGCAGCTCACCGGGCTTGCCGTGGATCGTCAGCTTCACCGCGTCCGGCGTGACCGTGCGCAGGACGTTGAGATCCCTGTCCGCCAACGAGATCGCCACATAGCGGCACGCCGCGGAGAACGCCTCCCGACGCAACGCGCCGTGATCCACTTCGAAGCCGATGTCCGCGCGCGGAGCCACTTCGCTCAACGGGCGGCGCAACGACGTGACGTAGTGACCGTAGGCGTCCATCATCTGGTCGGGACCAGCGGAAACGTCCTCGTGGAACCTCGAGTAGCAGGTGGAGGTGGCGATGGAACAGAACGTGAACGCCAGCTGCGAACCCACGTCCGACGACTCGGTCATCTCGTCCAGCGACGGCACCGGGTCGGTCTCGTCGAAGAACGGCGTGTAGTCGCGCTCCAGATCCACGACCCACTCGGCGTAGCGCGAGGCGCGCTGGTCCCAATGCGAGGAGGTGATGCCGGCGCGCACCCAGTCCTCGTAGTCGCAGATCTTCAGCACATCGGCGGCACCCAGCTCACGCACCCACACGCGCAGCGAGTCCTGGTAGTCCAAGACCACATCGTCGGGCGTGAGGCAAGCGCGGTTGTACTTGCGACCATCGGCCAGCACACGGAACACGGCGCCCGTGGGGCTCAACGCGTTGAGTGTGTGCGCCAGGGCAGCGCAGCGGGCCAGGGAATGGATCTCGGCGGTGTCCGGAGTGCGGCCACGATTCTTCACGGGCGAGAAAGGCTTGCGGGAGAACAACGGCAGCACGAGCTCGACCGGACGGCCCGCGGAGATCATGCCGAGCACCTGGTCGCGCAGCTCGGCACGGCCGAAGTGCTCCTTCTTGGCCTTGAACAACTTCCCGTCGAACAACGCCTCGGCGACGAGCTCGGCGGCACCGGGCTTCGCGACGCCGTACTCCTTGGCTTGCTTGCGGGCACGGCCCAGCGCGGCGTCGACGCGGGCGGCAGCGGAACGGCTCACCGCGTGCGCCAGGGCGGGCATGACCTCGTCGACCCAGTACTTCGCGTCGATCGCGACGGACTTCGAGGCGAACTCGCGCTGGCTGTAGAGCTGGAAGGGTTTGCTGCGGACCTGGGAGATCAACCGGTGACCACCGGAGATCTGACTGCGACGCTGCTCGGCATTGAGTGCGTTCAGGGTTTGCGTCATGGCCTTCACTTCCGAACCAGGTGGAGCACCGCGAACACGGCACTGATGGCAAGGGGCACGAGCAGGAAGGCGTTGACTCCTCGCCAACTGGTGGCGGAGAGGAGTGGCCCCGCGGTGAGTGCGCCGAGGGCCGAGGCGCCGAGCGTGAACATCTCGCTGACGCCCTGCGTGACTGACTTCTCGTGGGGAAGGTAGGAACTCGCGAGCAAGGTCGTGCCGGAGACGAACATCAGGTTCCAGCCGATGCCGATCAACGCCAGCGCGACCATGAAGGCGGTGTGCGACGAGCTGCCCAACGCGATCAGTGCCCCTGCCGCGTTGACCACCACCCCGGCCAGAACCGTTTGCGCGGCCCCGATTCGTGCGGCGAGACGGCCGGAGACGAAGGCCGTCGCGTACATGCCGACCATGTGCCACTGGATGACCGAAGCGGCCTCGTGCACCGAGTGCCCGGAGCCGGACGCGGCGATCGGGGCCGCGGTCATGGCCAGCGTCATCGTGAAGTAGCCCGCGCCCGCGCCGGCGACACCGGCCAGGAACACCGGCCGGCGTGCGATTTCCCGCAACGTGCGCGGCTCCCCGGCGGGAGCAGCCTTCTCCGCCGCCTTTTCCGCGCTGTCGACGGTCATGAACGCGACCACCGCTGTCGAAGCCAGGCCCAACGCCGTGACCAGCGCGTAGGAGCCCGCGAAGACCACCGGCAGGACCTCGGAGACGGCCGTGGCGAGGAACGGGCCGGCGACCGCGGCGAGGATTCCGCCGCTGAGCACCGTGGAGATGGCCTTGGCGCGCTGGTCGGCGGGGGAGATGTCGGCGGCGGTGTAGCGGTAGTAGCCCGCCAGCGCCTGGAACACGCCGATGCACGCCACGCCGACGCAGAACAGCAGGTAGCTGTGCAGCGTCACGGCCAGCACCGAGATGAGACCGCCGATGACCGCGGCGAGTGAGCCGATGAGGAACCCGGCTCGCCTGCCGTGCCTGCGCATGAACGCGGACGCGGGATAGGTGGTGAGCCAGGAAACGATGCTGATCAATGCGAACGGAACGGTGGCGAGAACGGGGGACGGCGCCAGCGAGAGGCCGACGATTCCGGTCAGCGTGAGGTCCACGCTGATGCAGCACTGGTAGAGCGTCTGGGCCGCGGTGAGCAGTGACATGTTCCTGGTGCGCTGCCCGGCAGGCGCCGCGGAAATACTCATTCAGATGCACGTCCACTCAGGAGCAGGAACGCAATGATGCTTTGTGTAACCGTTTACATTCAGTACCGAAGGGTGAACCGAATGGTTTTTCATCCGGCTTGTGGAAGAAAGGCTACTTGACCTTCTCCGGCGAACACAACGGTTGTGGCGGGGCACACGGGCAACATGACCACCGCCTGTCCCACGTTGATCCTGGGGAAACGCCTAGTTACCTGCGGAAAAAGCGCTGGCCAGGTGGAATTGAGACGCAAGGAGGCCCCTCGGTCTCATTTGGGAGGAGACCGAGGGGCCCGGCGGCCTTGCTATTTGACTGTTTTATCCATTAAGTGGAACTGCGCGGAACAGCTGTCCGCAAGCTGTCGAGGGCTACAGCTTTGGACACTTCTTCCACGCGAAGTGGTAGATCGTCTCGATGGAGCCGTCGGTCGAGTCCATCGCCATGAAGCTGGTCTTCTTCGGATCGGACGTGCCCTTGTCCACCCGCAGCTCGGTGTTGATGTTGAAGTTCCGCTTCTCGCCGCAGGGGTGGTAGACGATGGAGGCGACATCGGTCTTGTGCGTGACCTGCCAGTTGTCGCTCATCGCGCCGTTCATGGTCTTCGAGCGCTGGTCGGTGTCCGACATTCCCTGGAAGTAGTAGCTCGCCTTCACCGTTCCCTTCGCTCCCTTCTGCAGGTCGGCGAAGCCTCTGTAGTCGGCCTGCGCGATTCCGTAGGTGAATCCGCCCGGTACGTTGACCTTGAGGTTCAGCTGGCAGTTCTTGCGGAAATCAGTCGGCCTGGACTGTGGGCCGACCTGGGCCAGATAGTCGCTGTAGGTGACCGTGAAAGCCTTGTTGTCAGGGGAGACGGCGACCGCGGCGGTGCCGAGGCGACAGCCGGAGCCGTTGACTGTCACGACGTTGATGGTGATCTGGCCCGTCGGGGGCGGATCCGCGACCGGGGGAATGACGATGGTGGACAGAGCCAAGGCGGCCGCGGCCAACGTGCTAATCATGGGACACCTTTCCGAATGTGCAGGACAGTTCGGGCGGCGTGGTACGAGACCGTATCGGAAAGGGTGTTAACGAACCTCCGCCAACCAGAGCAACATTGCGCGGCAACGGCCGAGGTCAATGCGCATCGACCATTTGTCACCTTTTGTGGTCGATCGGTTACCGCACTAATGGGCGAGTCGGGGTGTGTGTCGGTTAATTGCCACCAGTACCGAAAGAACGCGATTCAGGAACACAATGCTCCCGGGCGTGCGCGCGAATCTAACACGCATCGAACGGAGTAACGGCC
>JAVXWK010001097.1:0-14435 GCA_032230575.1 Pseudonocardiales bacterium
GGCGGTCCGATCGGCGAGGTGGGAAGGCTTGCGGCGCAACAGACTGCCATCGACGCTCGCACCGTCCCGCTGAGCACGGAAGAACCGCACGTTGCCGGCGGCGAGCCCGCCGAACAGTTCCTGGCGCGCGCCCACCCGGAACTCGGGGGACTTGCCGGTGACGGCACCGCTGACCTCGACCCGGTACCGGCCCGGCGTCTTGAGCTCCGACAGGTCGAGCACGCTGACCGCGCGGTACTTGGTGTTCCACGAGCCCGTGGACGCACCCGTCGTGCCGCCCAGCACGGTCTGCCCCGACTCGTCGACGACCCGGTACCACGCGCCACTGGCCGATCGCTGCGACACGACGTACGCGTGTTTCGTCTCATCCGCCGCATAGCCGACCTGATCGACCCTGACCAGGGCGAGCCGGGTGTCGGCGCCCGCCGCGGGCGCGCACGCGCTGATGCCGAGGAGCACCACCATCGCGATCATTGGGATTCTCATGGCGAGAGGGTGAGGCCCGGTCTATGAGGAAACTATGAGGCCGTGGGCCAGCAGGTGGTAGGGGATCCGCGCCTGCGAAAGATGGTCTGCCGGTCAGCAGAAGCCGGGCGGCCCCCCAACCGCGCGTCTTGACCGGCGGAGCGCCGCGTCATATGGTTCATACCAATAGGAGTTGAAACGTTTCAATCAGTCGCGGCGGTTGGTCGCCGGGCTTATTGAGCGTGGCCGCCGCAGACACCGCTTTGATTGCCGCACGTGGTCGCACGTGTGGTGAGTGAGCCGACTTCCGATACGGGAGGGTGTTTCATGCGCGTGCCATCACGCCGTGCCGCCTGCGCCGCAGTTGCGTTGCTGGCGCTGAGTTCGGCCAGTGTTCCGTCGTTCGCTACCTCGGCAGGCCCGTCCGCCCTGCCTGCCGCGCTGGCCGCGGTGGCGGCTCCGCCGGGTGCCATCGAGGCCCTGAATCTCTCGCCCACGTCCCGGATCGTGCGGCCCGTCGCCGTGCAGGGCACATCCGGTTCGGTGGCCAACCCGCAGAGCGTGCTGACGGGGGCGCCTACCAGGGTCTCCGGGACGAACTCCTCGATCACGCTGGACTTCGGCAAGGAGGTCGGCGGCATCGCGACGCTGTCCTTCGGTGCCACCAGTGGAGGACAGCGGGTCGGGCTCGCGTTCAGCGAGTCCTCTTCGTACGTCGGCCGGGGGAGTGACGCCAGCAGTGGCGACACACCCGACGGCGCCATCTTCGGAAACGCCACGACGAACGGCACGTACGTCATGCCCGCTGCGAGGCTGCGTGGCGGGTTCCGCTATCTGACGATCTTCGTCAGCACGTCGGGCTGGGTGGACCTCACCGGTGTCTCGCTGAACTTCACCCCGGCGCCGGGCAAGGCGAACCCCGCCGCGTACGCGAACTACTTCTACTCCAGCGACAACCTGCTCAACCGGATCTGGTACGCAGGTGCGTACACGGTGCAGACCAACATCATCGCGTCGAACCAGGGCAGGGTCTGGCCTCCTCCACCGTCCGAATGGGACAACAGCGCGGTCGTCGGAGTGGGGAACAGCGTGCTGGTCGACGGCGCGAAGCGGGACCGGACGGTGTGGCCGGGTGACCTCGGCATCGCGGTTCCGACGGCCTACGCGTCGATGCACGAGCTGGAGTCGGCGCGCAACGCACTGTCCACAATGTACGGCGTTCAGGATGCGAGCGGCGAGATCCCTTGGTCCGGACCGCCGTTCAACCTCAAGGGTTCGGACACCTATCACACGTGGACCCTGCTGGGGACCTCGTTGTACTACACCTACTCCGCCGACCGGGCCTGGCTCGACTCGGTCTGGGAGAACTACACGCGCGGGATGCGGTTCATCATCGCGAAGATCGGCGGCAGCGGCCTGCTCAACGTGACGCGCACCCAGGACTGGGCGCGCAGTGGCCAGGGCGGCGAGAACATCCAGGCCAACGCGTTGCTCTACGCAGCACTGACCGGAGGCGCCACGCTCGCCACCGTCAAGGGCGACACCGCGCTCGCTTCCAGCTACTCCAGCCGGGCGGCCGCGCTCAAGTCCGCCGCGAACTCCCGGCTCTGGGACGCGAACGCGGGGCTGTACCGGGACAATCCGTCGAGCAACCTGTATCCGCAGGACGGCAACTCGCTGGCGGTCTGGTACGGCCTGACCGACTCGGCGGCGAAGTCCACGACCGTTGTCGACAGTCTCCGCTCCCGGTGGAACACGTTCGGTGCGACGACACCGGAGTGGCGTGCATCCGTTCACCGGCGGCATGGAGGTCCACGCGCGCTTCACGGCCAACGACGACATGAACGCCCTTGCTCAGATCCGCCGCACGTGGGGCTACATGCTGGACAGCCCGATCGGCACCAAGAGCACCTTCTGGGAGGGCATCAACGCCGACGGCAGCCTCGCCTACGGCGGCTCGTTCATGAGCCTGGCGCACGGCTGGTCGAGCGGTCCGACTTCGGCCTTGACCTTCAACGTGCTCGGCACCGCTCCGGAAGCGCAGGTGGGTCAGTACCGGTTCGTCCCGCACCCAGGTGATCTCACCAGCGCGGAGGGCCGCCTGACCCTGCCGCAGGGACAGCTCGACGCCGCCTGGACCCGCAACCCGGCAGCGGGCACGTACACCGCCCGGCTCACCAGCCCCGGCGGTACGACGGGCCGGATCGGCGTGCCCAAGCTCGGCGGTGCGAACGTCACCGTGTCGGTCAATGGCGCGGTGGTGTGGCGCGACGGAACGTTCACGCCGCGACCCGGCATCGGCGGAGGCTCCCAGGACGCGAACTACGTGTACCTCAACGGAGTGACACCGGGTACCTACGACCTGACAGCCTCCGGACTCGGCAACCCAGTCCCGCCGCAACCCCCTGCCGCGACGGGACTCCCCGCCGGATACACCCACTGCGCGACCGAAGCGGGCCGATGCGAGTTCGGCGGCACCCGCACTGTGGCCTTCGGAGCCGGCAACTACACCTTCAAGACCGTGACCTCGGCGACCGCGTGCACGAACGACGCGTTCGGCCTCGACCCGGCCCAACACCTGGTGAAGTCCTGCTACGTCGCCCCGCTCGGCGGCCCCGCCGGGTACACCGCTTGTGCGAGCGAAGGCGGCACCTGCGGGATTCCCGGCTACGGCCGGACCGTGGCTTACGGGGCGAATGGCGCGTTCGTGCGGCGGGTGTTCACCGCGAACACCGAGTGCACGAACGGGGTGTTCGGCGACCCGATCGCGGGTGTCACCAAGTCCTGTTATCTCGCACCGGATGGACCGCCGGACAGCAGCTGGACGCGGTGTGCGGGTGAGAGTGGAACTTGCCCGGCGATCAACGGTCAGCCTGTCGCCTATGGCGGCTTCGGCTCGTTCCGCTACCTCACCGCTTCGGGGAACACGGGCTGCTCGAACGCGGTGTTCGGCGGCGACCCGCTGCCGGGTGAGTCGAAGGCCTGCTACACCCGCCAGGGCAGCCCGCCCGGCTACGGCACTTCTTGTGCGCAGGAGGGCGGGACGTGTGGGTTCTCCGGGCCGCGCACCGTCGCGTTCGGAGCCCGCGGCGCGTTCGTCCACCGGTCCTTCACCGGCGGAACGCCATGCACCACAACGGCTTTCGGCGGTGATCCGCTGAACGGTGTGGCGAAGGCCTGCTACCTGACCCCCTAGCGCACGAAACCTCGTGCCCACCGCGAGACTGAACGCTGTCAGAAGGTAATGACGATCTTGCCGCGGACGTGACCGCTGGTGAAGTCGATCAGTGCCTGCCGGGCGTCAGCGAAGGGGTACTCGGCGGCGATCTCGACGCGCAGCGCTCCATCGGTGGCCAGCGCGGCGAGTTCGCCGAGACGTCCCGCGGGTGTGGTCGTGCCGGTGTAGCGGGCTTCCACCTCCCCGTCGAAGGACGGCGGTCCGCCGAGCGGCGAGACCAGCAGCCCGCCGGGCTTTGCCGCAGCCGCGGAGGAGACGAGCGCGGGCCCGGCTTGAGCAACGTCGATGACGGCGTCGACACCCTCAGGTGCCCAATCCCGCACTCGTGCGGCGACGGAATCTCCGCGGTAGTCGATCACGCCGTCCGCGCCGAGCTCCCGGAGGTAGTCCTGGTCGCCGGCGCGGCCGGTGCCGATCACGGTCGCGCCGGCCCGCTTGGCGAGCTGGACGGCGTAGCCACCGAGGCCACCGGTGGCGCCGACGACCAGCAGGGTCGATCCCGGCACGAGCCGGGCTTCGTCGAGCAGGGCCGCGGCGGTCAGTGCCGCGGTCGGCAGTGCGGCACCGCGTCCGGCATCGAGACCAGCCGGACGCAGTGCGGCGGAGTCGTTCGCCTGAACGATCGCGTACTCGGCGAATGCTCCGGACGGCACACCGTTCCAGGCGATGACCGGGTCGCCGACCGCGAACCGGTCGACTTCCTCGCCAACGGCCTCCACCACGCCGCTGACGTCCACGCCGGGCACGAACGGATGCTTCACCGGGAGCTCGGCCTGCATGCGGCCGGTCACCAGGGCGATGTCGACGGGGTTGACGGCCGCCGCCTCCAAGCGGACGAGCAGCTGCCCTCGGCCGGGCACCGGCTGCGGCATCTCGCCGATCTCGAGCTGGTCCAGCGGGCCGTAGGCGCGGGCGAGCAAGGCTCTCATCGTGAGGTCCTCTCGGTGGTGGCGAACGATTTCACGGCAAGCGTGATTGGCTCCGTGCTCAAGCCGCTGGAGATCGCGGCTATCCGCGACCTGCTCAAGGTATCCCCGAGCGTGCCGGAAGCGATCCGGTTGTTGCAGGCACATCCGATGAACCTGGTGGGCGCTGCGCGTTCGAGGGTTGAGGTTCGCCTGGGCGGGCATCCCGGGATCGCACCTGAGACTCAGGTGCGGGGGAAGGACGGACCACATGGGCACCGACGACAAGCTCGACGCCAAGGGCGACGAGTTGAAGGGCACGATCAAGGAAGGCGTCGGCGACGCGACCGACGACCAGGGTCTGCAGACCGAGGGCAAGGTCGACCAGGCGAAGGGTCACCTCAAGGAGTCGGCCGAGAAGGTCAAGGACGCCTTCAAGAACGACTGACTCGCTTCATCGCCCTCCGCAGGAGCGTGCACCGCACGGTGCACGCTCCTGCGGCCGTTCGACACTCGCATCACCCACGTGTGACGGTCGCGAGCAGATTCCCTGTCACCACGTCGAGTTCTGGCGTTCTCGTGCTGTGAAGAATCCTCCAGCACACTCTCATCGCCCGGCAGCTGTCAGCAGCCCGCCCAGGAGGAGTGTCGCGCTCACGGCGGCGCCGAGTAGTTCGACCAGCTCCAGCCTTCGCTGGGCCCACCGGGCGCGCGCCACGTTCACCACGGCGTGCGCGGATGCGGTGGCCAGCACCCACCACGGCCCGGAGGCCAGGAGCAGGGTCGCACCGAGGTGGAACGAGGTCGCGGTGATGCCGCGAACGCCGACGTGCACAGGATGCGTGCTGATGAACCCGCCCTGCGACCTCAGCTGCTCGGCCGCCTGCTGTCCCAGGGGCCAGCTGAACTGCGCCAGCTGGGTGGCGGCGACGAACACGACCCCGGCCAGTGCCCAGCCGAAGCCTGCCCAGAGCGCCGATCCGGTCCCGCTGACCAAGACCAGTACGAGCGCGAGCCGGACGACCTCGTCGGTGATTCCCGATGTCACCGCGAGGATGGTGTCGCGCCGGCCGGCGGCGCGCAGCCTGCCCGCCGATGCCAGCACCGGCAGGCGTGCCGCCAGTGCCACGACCCATCCCAGCGCGCCCAGCAGCGCCGCGCCCGCCTCCGCGATGCCGAGCACCGTCACCAGAACGGCCGCGAGAAGCACGAGAACGCCCGCCATCACGGCGGCGCCTGCCCGGATCCGCCCTGTGATCCTGGCCGAGTCGGGCCGGGTCCGTTCGCTGTTCGCTGATTCGTCGATGACTCGACGTTACGCCTGAACCGCCTTGCGGAGAAGGTGTCCGGGCGAGGACCATCCATTGTGGACTGACTCTGGGCAGGCCGGCCGCAGGGGTGCGGTGTCATCAGCCGCAATGGGTTCTACCTGTGGAAGCGCTGGTTCGAGAACGCGGCGGTGTGCGACTGTCGGAAAGCGGATGGGCGAGGGACGTGCCCGGCTGGCCGCGTGGGCCTATTCGTCCTCGACCAATCTGGGCACCAGCCTCAGTACGCGGTTGCTGCGTGGATCAGTGTGCGCCTTGGCCTCGTCGACCTGCCGGATCAGCTCGTCGCGGACCTCGCGCAGCGCCGTGGGCAGATCACGCTCCGAGGATGTGGCGACGAGGTGCAGACGTGGTCTGTGGTCGATCCAGCATTCCAGGGTGAGTCGTTGCCCGGCGCCCTGACGGTCCTTCAGGCTGATTTCCAGGTCGATCTCGTCGTCGTGGAATGATCGCAACGGCAGACCGAGCGCGGCCAGGAGTTCGGAGACCCATCCGCGTTCGGACGGGAGGAATCCGGTGGCGAGGCGTAGGCGTTGGGCGATGACCGCAACGTCTGCTGGGGTGTGTGGCATGCGCTCGCGGTCCTTTGTGGAGTGTTGTATCGCCTCGCCGGGCGATGGCTTGCCGGTGTTCAGTCTGTCCTCGGCGGTGTCGGTGTCGGCTCACAGAACAGATCCGTGTAGGACCGCTGCTCGTCGTCGGGAGGATCGGGCTTCGTGTGTGAGTGGTGTGTCTCTGGGTGACTGAACAGGCCATTCTCCGGGCGCGCGGTCATTGGAGGCGCTCCGTTTCGGCACGTGACACGTACTGGTTTCTCATGGTTTCAGGCTTTCTTCGCGTCCTGTGCGTGTTTGCGGCTGGTCGTGCCGGAGCCGGAGTGGCTGCACGGAGCGAGGTTCGGGGAAGGTGAAGCACACGTGACCTCGTAGAGGGAACGGTACACCTCGGCTTGGCAGTGCGAGTCCTCGTGCACCTTCTCGTCGCGGGCGGCACGAAGGATGCGTCCGGAACTCGCGGCGTGGTGGCGGCAAAACCGGCGTGATGGGGCCGGTGCCCCTCGATCGGGGGATGGTCGAGGGGCACCGGGTCGGTGTCTCCGTCAGCGTGCGTCAGCTGGTAGGAGCACGATGTGAGGTCATACGCCGCGGACGGCGACTTCTCCAGCTTGTCCTGCAAGATGAGGAAAGAAGCGCCCGCGACATTCGGCGAGCGTGATGAACCACGAACACAAAACTCCACGACCAGTCCGTACAACACTGCCGTGGCCGGTTTGGTTCCCGTGGTGACATCACGTGCCGTACGTCACCGGCAGATGCAGCCTCGGGACAGCACGGAAGCCGTGGTCGCGGTGCAGTAGCGAACGCCGAGCGGGTCGTGCTCGTGCCACGGGTGCGGGCACACCGCACAGATGCCGTCAGCGTCGGAGCGGGCGGCCAGTACAGCGGTTTGCAGCTCAGACGTGGGCATGCGGGTACTCCGATGATCGATGCTGGAACGAGAGGATGCGGGGGTTCAGGATGGTTCCGTCGCGGATCTCGACGGCGCGCCGGATGATCTCGCTGGAGTCCCAGGCGCCGGTGAGCACCGAACGCAGGTGCGGGAGCAGCGCTTCGCTGATCTCCCAGGTCGCCGAGTTCCACAGGTAGGACGGGCTGTGGTCCACGCCGTAGTAGCGCACGTGGTCACCCACCATGAAGTCCGGTTGTGCGAACGAGGTGGGGCGCGCCCATTCGAAACCCATGCCCTCGTCGCAGGAGACGTCGACGACGAGTGTTCCCGAGGCCAGAGTGGACAGATCGTCGTTGGTGAGGAACGTCAGCGGCGAGTCGGTGTCCTGGAGCACGCAGTTGACGATGATGTCGTGTTCCGCGAGGAATCCCGCCAGCGGCACCCGGCCGTCGTCGGTGAAGGCGTGGCTGCGCCGTGGATCGGAGTCGTCGTGGGTGAAGTGGATGATCCGCGCGGAGTGGATCGGCGAGCTGACGGCCGCGACGCCGCGGTTGGTGAGGATGTCGACTTCGTGCACCCCGAGTGCCTTGAGGGCGGTCACGGCGCCTCGCGCGGTTGCGCCGAAGCCGATCACGACAGCGCGCAGCCGCCGCCCGTAGTCGCCGGTCGAGCCGATGAGCTGCAGGGCGTGCAGGACCGAGCAGTAGCCGGCGAGCTCGTTGTTCTTGTGGAAGACATGGAGGCCGAACGAACCGTCGGAGGTCCAGTGGTTCATCGCCTCGAAGGCGATGAGCGGCAGGCGCCGGGCGCCCGCCAGCGGGGTGAGCTTCTCGTCCTGGACGCAGTGCGGCCAGCCCCACAGCACCTGTCCTTCGCGTAGCTCCGCGACGTCCTCGGCGAGCGGTTTGGGCAGCAGGAGGACATCGCATTCCGCAATGAGCTCCTCGCGCGAGCGCAATCCCGCGACGGATGCGGCGAGTTGCCCGTCGGAGACGCCGAAGCGTTCCCCGTAGCCGTGTTCGAGATAGATCCGGTCACGAAGGTCCGCGTCGATCCGGTCCAGGTGCAGCGGGTGGATGGGAAGCCGGAGTTCGTTCTCCTTGCGGGATCGTGCGATGACGCCGAGGCTGAGCTGATCCACGTGGGTCCTGTTTCCTTGATGGTGGTGTCCGCGGCAGTGCGACAGAGGGGAGTCAGTCGCCACTGAGGTTGGGCGGCTGAAGCGCCGTGGGTGCCGCCAGATCGAGGTCGGCCGCACGGAGGCGGAACACCTGCAGCTCGACATCGAAGTACTTGGTGGTCTCGCCGACCCAGTGCATGCCGTTGTTGCGGACGGTGGCCGCGGCGCGGGCGTTGCCGGGGCGGACGACGGCGAAGATCTCCTGGACGTCCTGGCTGAACGCCCAGGCGGCCAGCGCATGGGTGGTCTCGGTGGCATAGCCGTTGCCCCAGGCGTCGGGGCGCAGCTGCCAGCCGATTTCCAGATCCTCGTCGCCCGGCGGTAGCGGGAGCAGGGTGGCGCCGCCGATCACACAGTCGTCGGTGTTGCGTTGAATGGCCCATCGGCCGGCCGGAGCAGGCAACCGGGCGCTTTCGGCGCTCCACTGCTGCAGCAGCAGCCGCATGGCCGCGAGGTCAGGCACCCGGTCCATGTCGGGGCTGAGCCAGCGAGTCACCTCGGCGTGGCCGTAGACATCCAGCGCGGCCTGTGCGTCGCCGACCAGCCAGGGCCGCAACGTCAGCCGTTCCGTGGTCAACGCGTGGGTGGTCCATGTCGACGTGCTCATATCGGTACTCCGTCCCCCGGCCGCGTGATCTGGCCGGGCGATTTTCGAGCAAACGGTCCGATATGGATCGTCAGGCCATTTCGGGGAGGATCGAGGAGGCCGTTGAAAAAGCGGCACTTTTGTCTCATGCTACACCCAATCGCTCGCGCGTATGAGCGGGGCTCTGCGTGACCAGGAAAACCGGCGAACGCTTCCTGGAAATCAGCTGTGAGCATCTGAGCTGCAGGTCAGGCCGCCAGAGCTCCTTTTTGGTCATTTCGATCAGTCGCACAAGGTGTGCGGTCCAGAATTTTGGCGACGTTTCGGTTGATCATGACTGAATCGGTGTAGAGTTGGAGTCGCCGAGAGCATGTTGCACATGGGTGGTCAAGCTCATGTCGTGCTCGGCGAAACCTATACCGGCTGTTTTTCCAGCCGGGGACGGGAGTCCCGGCATGACGTCGGCACCCCACCTTCCCATCGCCCCAGTGGCCACTGCGGTCATCGAGCGGCCTCGGCACCCGCAACGATTGCGGTTGCGGCCGAAGGCGCCCACGACGGGGCATGTCGACGGTGCCTGGTGGCCACGTTCTCGGGACCTCGCCGCCGAGCTGCCGGCGTTGCTCGCAACGCTGGCGGTTCGGCTGGGCGACGTCCTGCGGGTGAGCTACAACCTCACCGAGTGGGACTCCGCGCCTCGCCGCATCGTCGGTGGCGGCCGCCAGATCCGGCTCGACGGGTTCATCTCCAGGCCCGCGCACACCGTGGACGTGCTCGCGGCGGACAAGCGCCGTCTGACGCTGCTCGTCGTGCCGTCGGACACCGAACCGGCCGCCGCGCACCAGAGCATGATGCTCGCCGCGGATCGCGACAACTCCCAGACCGTCGACGACCTGCTCGCCGCGGGCGTCAGCGCGACCGCGCCGACACAACGCACGACCGACCCGACCCGTACCGCCCTCTCGGGCTGGGAAGCGGATGACGGTCGAATTCCGGAACAGAAGAGCAGGTGGATCTCATGACCACATCGACCTATGTGTCCTTGTACGAACGCAGAGTCAAGCTGGTCCAAGAAGTGCTGTCCGCGCATGCCAAGCTCAGCAAGAAGGACGCACGAGGCCTCGCAGTGCACGTGCTGGGCGCGCTGGACCACACCCCGGAGCAGGTGCGCTGATCACCGACCGCCTCGTTCGAACAGCTCCGAGCATCCCCAGGGTCGAGGAGTCGCATGTGAGCACCCGACTGCTGCGCATCGGATGCACCTTCACCTACCAGGCAGAAGTGCCGACCTCAACAGTGTTCCAAGTTCGGCCCGCCGAGGACCAGAACCTGCGGGTGACCTGCGAACGGCTGGTGTTCGAGCCCGACCTCGCCATGCGGCACTACCAGGACCTGTACGGCAATCCCTGCACCCGAGTGGTCCTGCCGATCGGTCTGTCCACACTGCACTACAGTGCGCTGGCCGTTGTGCCCGACTGCGTCGAGGACATTGATGAGGACGTGCCGGAAGCGACGCCCGCGGATCTTACTGACGACGTGCTCCTGTACACCCTGCCCAGCCGCTACTGCCTTTCCGACGTACTCGGCGACGAGGCCTGGTCGAGGTTCGGAGCGCAGCCGCGCGGCTATCGCCGGGTGCGGCAGATCTGCCAGTACGTCCACGACCACCTGAGCTTCGGCTACGGGACCTCCACCGCGCTGTCGACGTCGGCCGACGTCAACGCCGCGGGCGTCGGCGTGTGCCGCGACTTCGCGCATCTGGCGATCTCGTTCTGCCGGGCGCTCAACATTCCGGCCCGCTATGTCTTCGGCTACCTGCCGGACCTCGACGTGCCGCCCGACGGGGCACCGATGGACTTCGCGGCGTGGATGGAAGTCTGGCTGGGCGACCGCTGGTGGACCTTCGACCCGCGCAACAACACGCCCCGCAAAGGACGTGTCGTCATCGGGCGCGGCAGGGACGCCGCCGATGTCGCCATGGCCACCACCCTCGGCGGCCCACTGCTGGAGTCGATGGTCGTCCACGCCGAAGAGGACTTCGCGCCCGCCTGGCGATGACGCAGACAGCAGGTCGGTCAGTTCTTGGCGCCGATCCAGAGTGTGACGCCGACGAGAGCGGCCATGCCGACGACGAACGCGATCAAGCCCTCCGGTACGGGGCCAAAGCCGCCGAGCGGGTTGCCGCCGAAGTTGGTGCGGCCGCTGGTCACCGACTTCACGTAGGCGATGATGTCCTTCTTCTCCTGCGGTGTCAGTTGCCGGTCGCCGAACTTGGGCATGTTCTCCGGACCGGTCAGCATGGCGGTGTAGATCTCGTCTTCGGTGGCGTGGTCGAGTACGGGTGCGTGTTTTCCGGACGAGAGGGCGCCACCTCGCCCGGTGAAGTTGTGGCAGGACGCGCAGTTGAGCCGGTACAGCTCCCCACCGGCGGCGGGGTTGGTGCCGCGCAGCGCCTCGCCCGTCTGCGCGGGACGCTCGGGTCCTCCACCGCCGTTCGCGTCGACGAAGGCCGCGACGGCGTCGATCTCGTCGGGAGTGAGGACCGCCGGCTTGCGCAGGGCTTGCGGTCCTTGCGCTGCAAGTGGCATGCGGCCCGAGGCGGTCTGGAAGTAGACCGCCGCTTCGCCCACTCCGACGAGGCTGACCCCACGTCCGGGCACACCGGTCAGTTCGGGGCCATGGCAGGTCAGGCAGGTCCGGTTGTAGATCTGCTGGCCGCGGGCGACGAGTGCGGAGTCGGCCGTGGCGTGCGCCGTGTGTGGCTCGGGGGACAGGGCGGCGTAGGCGAAACCGGTGCCCACCAGGGCCACCCCGAGAGCGATCAGACCGGACAGCTGTCGACGAAGTCGCGTTGACACCGGATCAGCGTGATCGTCGTGGTGTCCGGACGCCCTTCGAGACAAGGGTTTTCACTCGGAGGCGTCACGTCCCGTGGGCGAAGAGGGCGCTGTCGGGCCCGTGTTGTGGCGCCTGCAGCTTGTCGAGCCGGGTGATCGCGCGGTGCAGTTCGGTCAGAAGGAGATCGGCCAGGTCGTGGGTGAATCCGTTGCGCACGACGATGCGCAACGCGGACAGGTCGGTGCGGTTGGCCGGGAACGTGTAGGCCGGAACCAGCCAGCCACCCTCGCGCAGAGCGGCCGAGACGTCGAACACCGAGTAGTGCGTGATGCTCTCGTCGAGGGTGAACGCGAACACGGGCAGCTGGCTGCCGTCGGTGAGCAGGCGGAACGGGCCTAGGTCCGCGACGCGTTTCGCCAGGCTGGTCGCCACGTCGCGGCAGGCCGCCTGGACCCGCCGGTAGCCGTCGAAGCCCAGGCGCAGCAACATGAAGTACTGGGCGATGACCTGTGCTCCAGGGCGCGAGAAGTTCAGGGCGAAGGTGGGCATGTGGCCGCCGAGATAGTTGACGTCGAACACCAGATCATCGGGAAGCGCGTCGGTGTCGCGCCAGACGATCCAGCCGACGCCGGGGTAGACCAACCCGTACTTGTGGCCCGAGGTGTTGATCGACGCCACCCTGGGCAACCTGAAATCCCATACCAGCTCCGGGTCGCAGAACGGCGCGATCATGGCTCCCGACGCGCCGTCCACGTGCACCGGAATGTCCAATCCGGACTGCTCGCGCAGTTCGTCGAGTGCCGCGCAGATCTCCGCGACCGGCTCGTAGCTGCCGTCGAACGTGGAGCCGAGCACCGCCACCACGCCGATGGTGTTCTCGTCGCAGAGCGCCACGGCCTCCTCGGCGGACAGATGCAGCCGATCGCCGTTCATGGGCACCAGCCGCGGTTCCACGTCGAAGTAGTTGGCGAACTTGTCCCAGCACACCTGCACGTTGACGCCCATGACGATGTTCGGCCGGTCCGCCGGCCGGCCCGTCGCCCGCCTGGCTTTCTGCCAGCGCCGCTTGAGCGCCAGGCCGGCCAGCATGCACGCCTCGCTCGAGCCCGTCGTGGAGCAGCCGGGCGCACTCGCGGGCGACGGAGCCCGCCACAGGTGGGCGAGCATCGCGACGCAGCGCGATTCCAGCTCCGCCGTGCGCGGGTACTCATCCTTGTCGATCATGTTCTTGTCGAAGCACTCACCCATGAGCGCCTCGGCCTGCGGTTCCATCCAGGTGGTGACGAACGTGGCCAGGTTCAGCCGGGCGTTGCCGTCGAGCATCAGCTCGTCGTGCACGATCTGGTACGCGACCTCCGGTGCGATCCCGCGAGCCGGCATCGTGTGCCGGGGCACCCGCACCGGTTCCCTGGTGAACACCGGATTGACCGACAGTTCCGGCCGCGCACTGCTCCTGTGACCCAGCGACATGTGATCCAAACTAGGTGCGGCAGGGCGCGCGGCGCGTGGGCGGCACGTCATCCTTTGCGGTGAACAGTCACACCTGGTGGAGCCGCAGGCGTCACTGTGCCGGGTGGCGTAGCGGTGACCCGGCGTCGTGCAGGTGGCGCAGTACCTGGGCGTAGGAGCGGCACAGGGTGGTTTTGCTGTAGGGGATGCCGTGCCGGATGCAGAAGTTCTCGACGACGGGTTGCGCGCGCCGCAGGTTGGGGCGGGGCATGTGCGGGTAGAGGTGGTGCTCGATCTGGTGGTTGAGCCCGCCGAGCAGGGCGTCGACCCATCGGCCGCCGGTGACGTTGCGGGAGGTGAGCACCTGCTTGTGGAGGTGGTCGAGGCGCTGGCCCTCGGTGATGATGGGCATTCCCTTGTGGTTGGGTGCGAAGGAACAGCCGAGGTAGACGCCCATGAGGCCTTGGTGCACGGCGATGAACACGACTGCCTTCGCCGGTGACAGCACGAGGAACACCGCCGTCAGGTAGGCGGCCATCGGCAGGATTTGGAGCGCGGCTTCGCGCCACGGGTTGCGCAGTTCGTTGCGGCACAACGCGATGAGGCCGGAGATGCGCAGCACGGCGGCTTCCGCGAGCAGCAGCGGGAAGAACAGGAACGCCTGGTGTTTGGTGATCCAGCTGTACACGCCGCGTTTCTGGGCAGCCTGCGCGCGGCTGAACGCGAGGGCGTGGATCTCGATGTCCGGGTCGTGGTCCTCGTGGTTGGGGTTGGCGTGGTGACGGGTGTGCTTGTCCTGCCACCAGCCGTAGCTGAGGCCGACCGCGAGGTTGCCCACCAGCAGCCCGGCCAGCTCCTTGGCACGGCGTGAGCGGACCACCTGGCCGTGGGCCAGGTCGTGGGCCAGCAGCGTCACCTGGGCGAACGCCACGGCGAGCAGCACCGCGACCGCGACCTGCCACCACGAGTCGCCGACCACGGCGAACAGCACCCAGCC
>JAVXWK010001113.1:0-5276 GCA_032230575.1 Pseudonocardiales bacterium
TCGGCGATCACGACGCGGATGTCGGTCACGGCACCTCCACCGGCAAGGAACCACCATCGCTCACTGGACCCGCTCCTTGTGCAACCGCTCCCGCCCCGGCCGCGCCTCCGGCAACCACTGCTCCGCGAGCCGCGACGGCTCCTCCTTCACCCGCTCCCGCGCCTCCACCGACCGGCAGCCGCGCCCACACCCGTCCCCCACCCTCGATCGGCCCAGCTTCCACCCCACCGCCCAGCTCGGCCGCCCTCTCCCGCATCGCCTGCATTCCTACGCCGGGGCTCCACGGACCGTTGGGCGGCCCGTCGTCGGTGACCTCGACCTCCAACTCCTCCGCGCACGTCAGCCGCACCACCACCGACGTGGCGTTCGCGTGCCGGACCACGTTGGTCAGCGCTTCCGTCGCGATGCGGTAGGCGGCGACCTCGACCGCGGCTGACAGTTGCGGCACCGACTCCGGTACGTCGAGCCGGAGTTGGAGCGGGGTGCGCACGAGATATTCGGCGCGTTGCCGCAGGGCGCCGAGCAGGCCGAGCTCGTCCAGTGCGGGTGGACGCAGGTCTTCCACGAGTCTGCGCACGTCGGCGATCGCGGTCCGGACGTCCGCGCTCACGCCGGTGAGGAGGCTTCGGGTGCGGTCCGGGTCGGTGGCCAGCAGGTTCGTGGCGGCGTCTGCGCTCAGTGCGACGCCGGTCAGCGTCGGGCCGAGGCCGTCGTGGAGGTCTCGGCGGAGGCGTCGGCGTTCTTCTTCGCGTGCGGTCACGAGGCGTTCTCGGGAGGCCTGCAGCTGCGTGGACAGCAACGTCGCGTGCACCGCCACGGCCAGAGGAGCGGCCACGAGGCTGAGGACGTTGCGGTCAGCGGCACCGAGCGCGCTCTCGCCAGTGCGCACGCCCACGTGCAGTTCGCCCACCACCGCGCCGTCGTACTCCAACGGCAGTGTCACCACGTTCTCCGGCCGTGCGCCGACACTGGCCAATGAGTGGTCGGCAGCCGTCAGAGCGACGTGCGGCACCCTGAGCGCGACGCGCACCGCCTCGACGACCCCGGCCAGCCCCTCGCCCGCCAGGTGCTCGCCGACCTTGGACACCACCCGCGCCGGATCGCCGCGATCTCCGTACAAAGCGCGGTCCACGAGCCGTTGCAGGCGGGGCAACACCGGCGCGACCAGCAGCGCGACCACCACCGTGGCGACGACCGACCGGCCGAGCTGAGCCGACACGAACCGGTCCAGCACCGCCACCAGCACGCCGTAGACAACCAGAACCACCGCGGACAGCAGCACCCACGCCAGCACCCGCGACACGACGAGCCGGATGTCCAGCAGCTGGTGCCGCACGATCGCGATGGTCACGGCGATCGGGATCAGCGGGATCGACAACAGCACGAACACCGGCGTCCCCGCCACGAACGACCACGGCACCACGAACGCGGCCGCCACACTCGCCGCCAGCAGCAACCACAGCACCGAGTCCTCGCCCCGCCGGTACCGCACGGCCAGCGCGACCACCCCGGCCACCAGCGCGGCGAGCGTCCGCAACTCCGACACGATCCACAGCGGCCCGAGCTCCGCGTACCCCGGCAGCTTCAGGTAGCCGGGCCCTTGCGGATCGGCCCCCAGCTCGATCACGAACAGCGGCGCCGTCACCACGATGGCCACGGCCACCGCGCGCCACCTCCGTGACGGCAGCCGCCCGTCCGGGAAGAGCACCAGCGACAACGGCAGGAACAACCCGATCGACCACGGCCAGGAGTAGGAGGCGATCGTCGCGATGAGCTGACCGTCGAAGGGCGCGCACAACGCGGTGGTGGCGTGCCCCAGGCCGTCGGCGAGGAACAGCCAGCCGATCGGGTTGCGCGGCCGGTGCCAGGCGAGGATCGCGCCGCAGATGCCGAACGTCAGCGCCATCGCCGAGTTCGTCACGACGAACGTGTCCAGCGCCTGCTGCCACGTCCAGCCCAGCCGCGACACGACCACGACAGCGGCCACGGTCTCGGCGATCACGACGCCGCCGAGACCGGACGCGAGCACGCGGCCGATGTTCATGCCGGTAAGTGTGGGCCGCCGAGCGCCTGATGTCCCGGGATCACGATCCCGGCAAGTCCCGGGAACCTCCCGCCCACACCGGATCACGCACTCCTCCGCGAGGAACACCCCGGAACCCACAGTTGCCTCAACCAACTCTGGAGGTACCCGATGTTCCGCACCGGACTCGTACTGCTCGGCCTGCTCTCCGTGGCAGACCTGCTGCTCCCCCTGCTCACCGACGGCGAATCCCCGCCCATGGCCGTCGCCCTGATCGCCGCCGCGCTGGGCCTCGCGAGCCTGGTCCTGGTGATCTCGGCCTGGAGAGGCGCCCGCAGGGCGATCCTCCCGCTGATCATCCTCCGCGGACTCTCCGCCGCGGCCGCCGTGCCCGCGTTCTTCGAGCCCGGCGTCCCCACGCCGGCCATCGCGGCGGCGGCAGCCACCATCGCACTCACCGCGGTGGGCGCGGCCCTGACGCTCAAAGGCCGCACGGCGGTGGCGTCATGAGGTGGCTGCTCCCGATCGGCCCGGCCGCGATCGCCGTCCTGCGCCTGATCCTCCCGTACGACACCACCGACGACACGGCCACCATGCTGCAGAAAGCCCAAGAACACCCCGACACCATGAACTGGGTGATCTGGCTCGGCTTCATCGGCATGCTCACTCTCGCGCCCGCCGTCATCTGGATCGCGCGCAAGATCCGCGACCAAGCCCCGAAGACCACCACCGCGGCCGCCGTCCTGCTGGTCCCGGCCTACCTGTCGCTCGGCCTGCTCGTCGCGGGAGACGCGGCGGCGACCAACGGCCACACCATCACCCACCCGGTCCTCGACGCCGCCGCCGGGATCTTCGTCGCGGGCCACGTGATCGGCACGGTCCTGCTGGGCGCGGCGATGTGGCAGGCCGGGCTCCCGAAGTGGGTCGCCGTTGCCACCGCGATCTCCCAGCCGCTGCACTTCGTCGCCGCAGTGATCATCACCAGTCACGAGCTCGACTTCGTGGCGTGGGGCCTGAACGCGGTGGCGTTCGCGGTCGTGGCCCGAAATTTCGGGCCTGACAAGGCGTCACGCCGAGGCAACACACTGTTCGGAAGGGCAGCCGGTTTGTCGCGTTCGGCCTAGTTGGGAGCCATCTTCACCGATTCGTTTGTACCGGAAATCCTGAAACCGGTTTCGCGCGGAACCGGTTTCAGCTAGAAACTGTGAGAGCGCTCCCACGAACGCTGCCGCCGCACGAGCCCTCTCGGAGACCACATGGATCGCGACGACGTGCCCTACCTCGACGCCACGCTGCCCACCGCACAGCGGGTCACCGACCTCCTGGCCCGCATGACACTGGCCGAGAAGGTCGGGCAGATGATGCAGCTGGACTCGAGGGAGGACCTGGACGACCACGTGCTGCGCAAGCACGTCGGCTCGATCCTGCACACCTCGCCGGAACGGGTGTTGCGCGCGCACGACCTCACCACGCGGACACGACTCCAAGTGCCCCTGCTCATCGCCGAGGACTGCATCCACGGCCACTCGTTCCACGACGGCGCCACGATCTTCCCGACGCAGCTGGGCATGGCCGCGACGTGGGATCCGCAGCTCGTCGAGCAGGTCGCCAGGGTCACCGCGGTCGAAGCGTCGGCGACCGGCGTGCACTGGACGTTCTCACCGGTGCTGTGCATCGCGCGCGACCTGCGCTGGGGCCGGGTCGACGAGACGTTCGGCGAGGACCCGGTGCTGATCGGCGAGCTCGCGGCCGCCATGGTCCGCGGCTACCAGGGCGACGGGCTCACCGACGACACGGCCATCCTCGCCACGGCCAAGCACTTCGCCGGCTACTCGGAGACGCAGGGCGGTCGCGACGCCAGCGAGGCCGACCTGTCGAGGCGCAAGCTCAGGTCGTGGTTCCTGCCGCCGTTCGAACGTGTCGCGAAAGAGGGCTGCGCGACGTTCATGCTCGGCTACCAGACCACCGACGGCGTGCCGATCACGGTCAACTCGTGGCTGCTCGACGAGGTCCTGCGCGGCGAGTGGGGCTACCAGGGCACGCTGATCACCGACTGGGACAACGTCGGCCGCATGGTCTGGGAGCAGAAGCTGCAGCCCGACTACGCCCACGCCGCGGCGGCCGCGGTCAAGGCCGGCAACGACATGATCATGACCACCCCGCAGTTCTTCGAGGGCGCGCTGCAGGCCGTCGAGGAGGGGTTGCTCGACGAGAAGGACCTCGACCAGGCCGTCACGCGGATCCTGACGCTCAAGTTCGACCTCGGCCTGTTCGAGAACCCCCGCCGGCCCGACACCGCGCGCCAGCAGAGCATGATCAACCACGACGACCACGTGGCGCTGAACCTCCAGGTCGCGCGCCGGTCACTCGTGCTGCTGCGCAACGACGGCGTCCTGCCGCTGGCCAAGGGCAAGATCGCGGTGGTCGGCCCGCTCGCCGACGACCCGCAGACCCAGCTCGGCGACTGGGCCGGCTCGTCCGGCCAGGCCGACTGGCTGCCCAACGGCCAGCCGCGCGACATGATCACCACGATCCTGGACGGGTTGCGCGAGCTCTCGCCCGACGTCACGTACGCCCGCGGCGCCGACATCCTGACGCTCGAACCGGACCCCGAGGGCGAGACGTTCCCGGACGGCCAGCCGCGTCCGCGCATCATCCAGCCGTGCGAGCCGGACGCTCAGCTCATCGCCGAGGCGGTCGCGGCAGCCGACGCGGCCGACTACGTGGTGGCTGTTGTCGGTGACCGCATCGAGCTCGTCGGCGAGGGCCGTTCCACCGCCACGCTCGACCTGATCGGCGGCCAGATCGCGTTGCTGGACGCTTTGGCGGAGACCGGCAAGCCGATGATCGTCGTGCTGCTCGCGTCCAAGCCGCTGGTGCTGCCGGAGTCGGCCCGCGACGCCGCCGCGCTGGTGTGGGTCGCGAACCCCGGCATGCAGGGCGGCCGCGCGATCGCCGAGCTGCTGCACGGCCTGATCGAACCCAGCGGACGCCTGCCGATCTCGTTCGCCGCGCACGCCGGCCAGCAGCCGACGTACTACAACCAGATCCGCGGCCAGCACGGCTCGCGCTACGCCGACCTGACGCAGGAGCCGGCGTTCGCGTTCGGCGAGGGCCTGTCGTACACGACCGTCGAGTACGGCGACCTGCACGTGGAGACGGCGGTGCTGCGGCCGGACGAGACCGTGCGGGCCTCGATCACGCTGACCAACACCGGTACCCGGCCCGTCCGCGAGACCGTGCAGGTCTACGT
>JAVXWK010000011.1:0-3269 GCA_032230575.1 Pseudonocardiales bacterium
CAGCACCTGCTGGACGGTGTAGGGCCCGAACGGGCTCGAGGACTTGAGCACGTACTGGCCGTTCGCGGGCCTGGTCAGCCAGATGTAGTAGTTGCCGTTGCGCTTGTAGAACCGGGCGCCCTCGAGGGTTCCGATGTTCGACGGCGTCTGGAACACCTGCTGGGAACGCACCTCGGACTTCCCGTCCGGCGAGAGCTGCGCGACGCTGATCTGGGTGTTGCCGTAGGCGACGTACATCGTGTCGTTGTCGTCGACCAGCATTCCGGCGTCGTAGTAGCACTTGTTGATGGTGGACAGCTTGGACCACTGGCCGTCCACCGCCGCGGCGCTGTAGATGTGGGTCTGCGCGAAGTCGACGCACCCGCCCCAGTAGAACGTCTTGTTGCTCTTGCGGTAGTTCAGGAACGACGCCCAGATCCCCCGCACGTAGCCGCGGCCGCCGTTGAGGTCGTACTTGGCGCCGAAGTCCAGTCGTGGCACCGAGTGCCCGGCGTACTCCCAGTTCACCAGGTCGTAGGAGCGCAGGATCGGTGCTCCGGGCGAGTAGTGCATGGTCGACGCCGAGTAGTAGTACGCGTCGTCCACGCGGATGATGTCGCCGTCCGCGAAGTCTTGCCACACCACAGGATTCGTGAACGACGCGGCCTGTGGCGTGGTGGTGGTGGTGGTGGGGCTTCCGGTGTCATTGCAGGTCGTGCCGTTCAGGCGGAACGACACCGGATCGGGGTTGGCCGAGGTGTACGTGCCGTTGAACCCGAACTCGACCTTGCCGCCGGTGGGCACGGAACCGTTGTAGGAGACGTTGCGCGCGCTGACCTGGTCGCCGCTCTGCGTGATCACGGCGTTCCAGTGCCGGCCGACCTGCTGGCCGGACGCGTACGACCACTCGAGCGTCCAGCCGGCGATCGCGTCACCGGTGTTCGTGATGGACACGGACGCGCCGAACCCGCCCTGCCACTCGGAGGTCCTCGTGTAGGTGACCGAACAGCCAGGAGCGGCCTGTGCCACCGTGCTCGCGGCGAGCCCACCCGCCACGAGGCTGAATGCGGCGAGTGCTGCCGCGATCGGACCGCGCCTCATGATCGTGACCACCTCTGGTTCGCCTGGCCGTTGCAGGTCCACAGGACGAGCCGGGAGCCGTTGGTGGTGCCGGTCCGTTCCACGTCGAGGCAGAGACCGGCGGTGCGGACCGATCCGTCGGCTTCCAGCGTCCAGCGCTGGTTCGCCTGGCCATTGCACTGCCAGGTGATGACGCGGGTGCCACTGGTGGTGCCCTGGTTGTAGGCGTCGAGGCACTTGTCCCCGAAGACGCGGATCTCGCCGTTCGGCCACGACGTCCACTGCTGGCTCGCCGCGGTGGCGCAGTCCTGGATCACGGTGCCGGCACCGGCGGCGGTGGAACCGTTCTCGACGTCGAGGCACCGGTTGGACGCCGCACCACGCAGCCGGGCGGTCGCACCGGTCACCGGGCTGCCGCCGGATACCCGATAGGCGGCCACACCGTGTGCGGGAACCGAGGCTGAGATCGCCCCCGATGTCGTGGAAGTGCCACCGGTCCACAGGTCGGTCAGCGTGAAGCTGGTGCCGGACAAGCCGATCTGGGCGGCCGTGGTGGAGACGGTCGCGGTGCCGCTGCCCCGGTTGAACAGCCCGACCGCGACGGAGCCGTCCGCGAGCGGTTTGGCGAACACCTCGGTGGCGCCGTCGTCGCGCACCCTGCGGCCGCCGGCGCCGAGGCGGTCCTGGTTCACGGCGAGCAGGCGCGGGGTGCGCAGGATCGCGCTCACGTCGGCGGACATCGTGCGGATGTCGTTGCCCGCCATGAGCGGCGCGGCCATCAGCGCCCACAGCGCGAAGTGCGCGCGGGACTCGGTGAGGGACAGCCCCGGGCGTCCGACGACGAGCATGTCCGGGTCGTTCCAGTGGCCGGGCCCGGACTGGACGGCGAGCGGGGCGGTGACGTCGACGACGTTGCCGACGCCCATCGGATAGCTGTTGACGTTGCCGTTCTGCCAGATGTCCAGCAGATCCTCGGTGGTGCGCCACAGATCGGCGACCTCGCCCCAGTTGTACCTGTCGCCGGTGATGGCGTGGAAGCTGTTGGGGTTGATGCTGTAGACGATCGGGCGGCCGGTGGCGCGCAGGGCGTCGCGCATGATCGTGAACCGGGCGACCTGCTCGTCACGGGTGCCCGCGCCCGAGCACCAGTCGTACTTCAGGTAGTCCACCCCCCACGACGCGAACGCGCGCGCGTCCTGGGCCTCGTGCCCCTTGCTGCCGGTCGCGCCGGGGAACGCGCCGGTGCCCTGCGCGCACGTCTTCTCGTTCGGCACCTGGTAGATGCCGAACTTCAGCCCGCGCCCGTGGATGTAGTCGCCGAGCGCCTTCATCCCGCCCGGGAACTTCGACGGGTGCGAACGCAGGTTTCCGGCGGAGTCGCGTTGCGGGTCGAACCAGCAGTCGTCCACGACGACGTACTGGTAGCCCGCGTCCCGCATGCCGGAGGACACCATCGCGTCGGCGGCCTGGCGCACCTGGGCCTCGGTGATGCCGCAGCCGAAGCTGTTCCAGCTGTTCCAGCCCAGCGGCGGGGTCAGTGCCGGGCTGCCGGGCGCGGCGTGCGAGGCGGGGCCGGCGGTGATGGTCGCGATCGCCGTCAGCAGGGCGGCGGCGAGGTGCGGCAGTCTTCTTGACCGGGCAGGCATCTGGGCGGCCCTTTCTCGCAGGGTGACGCCGCCGGGGATCCGGGTTCCCGGCGGCGTCGGTCTCGGGTCAGCAGGTCGAGTTGGTCTGGGTCAGCAGGCCGAGCTTCCACGGCAGCTTGTTGTAGTCCCCACCTGAGCTGGGATTCATGCCCTGGTAGAGGAAGCGGAGCTGACAGGGGTTGATCTCCATCGTCTGGTCGACGCCGGAGCGGATCATCTCGCCGTGGCTGAAGTCGCGGGTCCACTGTCCACTCGGGAACGTCACGTTGTTCGAGCGGGCGAACGGGTTCGGCTCCTCGGCGGCCAGCGCGCTCCACGGACCGGTGATCGCCGGAGCGGTCCAGGTGCGGAACCAGCGCCTGCCGTCGGAGCCGATCGCCTCGTGCACCAGCAACCACTGGTTCTTCCCGGCGACCTTGTAGACGTTGGACGCCTCGAACAACCTGTTGCGGTTCGAGTCCTGCAGCGCGATCACGGTGTTGGTGAACCCGTTGGGGAACTGGCCGATGGTCGTCTCGGACCGGTAGAGATGGCCGTTGTCGTCGGACGAGAACAGGTAGCACT
>JAVXWK010000020.1:0-7927 GCA_032230575.1 Pseudonocardiales bacterium
TTGCGGCCGCGGCCGATGTCGATGAACGCGGCCTCCATGCTCGGCAGCACGTTCTGCACGCGGCCGAGGTAGACGTTGCCCACGATCGAGCCGCTGCCCGACGACGTGACGAAGTGCTCGACCAGCACGCCGTCCTCGAGCACACCGATCTGGGTGCGGTCACCGCGCTCGCGGACGACCATCGTGCGGGCCACTGCCTCGCGGCGGGCCAAGAACTCGGCCTCGGTCAGCACCGGGGCACGGCGGCGGCCTGCCTCGCGACCGTCACGGCGGCGCTGGCGCTTGGCCTCCAGGCGGGTCGAGCCGCGGATGCTGCGGACCTCGCTCTGAGCGGCCTCGGAGTCGGCCTTGTCGTCCCGCGCGTCGCGGGACTCGCGGACGTGCACGACCGTGTTCGGCGGGTCGTCCTCGGTCACGGCGGGTTCGTCGTCCGCGCCGGTCTTGCGGCGACGGCGACGGCGGCGACGGCGGGTCGAACCCTCGTCGCCCTCATCGTCGGTCTCGTCGGCGGCGTCGCCTTCCGAAGCGGTGGCCTCGGCCTCGTCGGCCTGCCCCTCCTCGGACTCGTCGCCGCCCTGCTCGCCGTCGGCGCCCTTACCGCGGCCACGGCCACGACGGCCGCGGCGGCGACGGCGACGGCCTTCGGCCTCGTCGTCACCATCGGCGTCGGCCTCGGCTTCGGCCTCCGCGGCGTCGAGCTCGTCGGCGGCGATCTCGCCGACCGACTTCTCCTCGACGACGGGTTCCTCGGGCACCACGAACGGCGAGGCCGCGGCCTTGGGCCGTTCGATCGGCTGAGGCGGCAGGAACACCGCGCTCGGTGCCGCGAACAGCGGGGCGAGCGCCGGTGCCTCGAACGCAGGCACGGCCGGGGCCTCGTAGTCCTCGGTGACCTCACCGGTGACGACGTCGTCCCAGTCCAGCAGCGTCTCGGCCACCTTCAGCGCGACGTCGCGGCTCACGCTCGACTGCGCGCTCCGGGCGACCTCACCGAGGTCGGCCAGCGCTGTCATCACGTCCTTGCTGGAGACGTCCAGCAACTTCGCCAGCGCGTGCACACGCAGCTTGTCCGGCAGATCTGCCAGCTCGGGGCGTGCGGATACCACGCCCTGCCCGCCGGTTGCGCCGGCAGGCTTGTCCTTGTTCGACATGCAGCTCCTCCACCCCCGGGCGCGTCCCGTGAGGACGCGGCCGCGCAGGGGCCTCTCTTGTCTCTCTCCACCGCTTCTCGCGGCGGGAATCCTTGCCTCGCGCGCAGCGGCGTGGCGCCTCACTGGGCGCACGCTTGCGCAGGTCCCACGACGACGCTGCTGTCAGCGCCGCTCCTCCTGATGCGTCAAAACTGACGTTCCAGCGCTCCCCGGTCAGGACTCTCTGTCCTGTTGGAGCGGGTCCACCAGCCTGCCCTCGCCGTCGAGCCGTCCCTGCGCCATCCGGGTTGCTCTCGCAGGTACCGGCGGCACGAGATCGGCCACGACGCGAAGCGCATTCAGCACGTCGTCGGGTCGGACGGTAGGCGTTACCTGCCGAACGACCGTCATGAGTATCCCACACGGTTGTGACAATCCGGCCTCATCGTGTCCGGCATCGCTCGAACGGGGTTCGACCAGTGCCGACACGACCGCGGGCCGCACGTCGATGATCCTCTTGCCGTCCTTGGTCAGACGCTCGACTTCCACCCGCTCCTGCGCGAGGAAAGCACTGACCGCGCCGGCCAGCTTCTCGGGCTCGATCCCGTCGAGCTCGATCCGCCACTCGCTCGCGTCGATGCGCTCGGTGAGATTGCCACCTTGCGCCTGGACGATGTCGACGACGTCGATGCCGGGCGGCAACGCCTCGTCGAGCGCGAGTTTCAACGCCGCGGGGTCGACCCGTTCGACCACCGAGACCTCGACGTACTCCGCCTCGCTGGCGACACCGGTCGGCGCGGCGCCGACCCATGACACCTTCGGGTGAGGGCTGAAGCCCTGCGAGTACGCCATGGGCACGCCTGCCCTGCGCAACGCACGCTCGAACGTACGAGCGATGTCGCGGTGCGAGGTGAAACGCAACCTCCCCCGCTTGGTGTAGCGGAGGCGCAGTTTCTGCACGGCCGCGGCCGACGGATTGTTGGGCAGATTGCGGCTCAGGGGTGCTCCCATGGGTGTTCCGACGGGTGAGCGGTCCCATCGGCGCAGGCTGTTCGTCCAGTAGGACGGTACCGTGAACCCGATTCAGAACGTTCAGCTTGTCTAGATCGTTGCGCGTGGCTACGGTCCGGCTGTCTGGACGCCTTGCCGATCTGGAGGTCCCTGGTGCCTCTGCTCCACCGCGCACGGGCTGCGGCGATGACCGCCCTGCTCGCGGCCGGGTGCTTGGCGGTGTCCCTGCCGGCGGGTGCCGAGCCTGCCGTGTCCTCGTGCATCCAACCGGGGCCGAACCTGCGCTACCTCGTCGTGTTCTCGCAGCTCACGCCCACCGCGGCGGCTGATGCGGAGATCACGGAGGCCTGTGGCACGACGACCGTCTACTACCCGGAGATCGGGGTCGCCATCGCCACGTCGCCGGACCCGTCGTTCCTCAAGCTGATCGGCCCGCAGCGCGCGTACAGCGCCCAGGCCGAGAGCATCGCCAAGCGTTCGGTGAAGCGCAAGAAGGACGACACGGAACTGTTCCGGCCATCGGGACAGCGCTCCGGCGAGCAGTGGGACATGGATCTCATCAAGGCCCCGGCGGCGCACGAGATCTCGACGGGCTCGAAGTCGGTCGTCGTCGGCGTGCTGGACTCCGGTGTCGACCCGCGCCACCCCGACCTGGTCCAGGCCCTCGCCCCGGAGCTCTCCGCGGGATGTTTGACCGGTAAGCCCGATACGTCACCTTCCGCATGGGTGCCGACGACTTCGGCGCACGGCACGCACGTCGCGGGCACGATCGCCGCCGCTGACGACGGCCGCGGCACCACGGGCGTCGCACCGGGTGTGCGCATCGCGTCCGTGAAGGTCGTGGACGACGACGGGTTCATCTACCCCGAGTACGCGGTGTGCGGGTTCATGTGGGCGGCCTCGCAGCACATGACCATCACCAACAACAGCTACTTCATCGACCCGTACCTGTTCACGTGCCAGAGCGAGCCCGGTCAGCGCGTGATCTACGAGGCCGTGCGTCGTGCCGTCGACTACGCCACCTCTCGCAACGTGCTGACGGTCGCGGCGGCGGGCAACAACGCGGCGGACCTGTCGCGGCCCGGACGTGACTCGGTGTCGCCGACGAACGGCGAAGCGCAGACCAGGCCCGTCGACCCGACGTGCGCGGTGTTGCCGGCGCAGCTCAAGAACGTGGTCGGGGTGTCGGCGGTGGAGTCGACCGCGACCAAGGCCGGCTACAGCTCCTACGGGCTCGGCGCGATCGACGTGACGGCGCCCGGTGGCGACACCCGCTCTCAGTCCGGCTGTGTGTTGTCCACCGTGCCGTCGGGCTACGACTACTCGTGCGGCACGTCGATGGCGACTCCGCACGCGGCCGGGGTGGCGGCGCTGATCGCGTCGACGCATCCGGACACGGACGCGGTGTCGTTGGGGCGCATGCTGAACGCGCAGGCGACGACGCTGGCGTGCCCGGACGACTACGACCTGAACGGCACCGGGGTGCAGGACGCGTTCTGCACCGGGTACTCGGAGTACAACTCCTTCTACGGCCACGGGCTCGTGGACGCGCTGGCCGCCGTCACGAAGTAGGTCGCTTCAGCTCGAAACGCACGCGGCCCTTTCGCAACGCTCCTGGCGTGCGAAAGGGCCCCGCGTCAGCTGGGCGTTACGAGCTGAGCGCCGGGTTCTTCACCGGCGAACCGACACCGACCGGCGAGATCGGCAGCAGCTTGCGACCCGTCGGGCCGACCTCGATGTCCGTGCCCATCGCCGGGCACACACCGCAGTCGAAGCACGGGGTCCAGCGGCAGTCGTCCTGCTCGCGCTCGTCCAGCGCGTCCTGCCAGTCGGCCCAGAGCCATTCCTTGTCGAGGCCCGAGTCGAGGTGGTCCCAGGGCAGGACCTCCAGTTCCTCGCGCTCGCGGGTGGTGAACCAGGCGAGGTCGACGCCGAGCGGTTCGAGCTGCTCAGCGGCCTTGGCGGTCCAGCGGTCGTAGCTGAAGTGCTCCGACCAGCCGTCGAACCGGCCGCCGTCGCGCCAGACGGCCTCGATGACCTTGCCGATGCGCCGGTCACCCCGGCTGAGCAGGCCTTCGATGAGGCTGGGCTTGCCGTCGTGGTAGCGCATGCCGATGTTGCGGCCGAGGCTGCGGTCGGAGTTGACGGCCTCGCGCAGCTTGCGGAGGCGGTCGTCGACCGTGTCCGGGTCGCACTGCGGGGCCCACTGGAACGGCGTGTGCGGCTTGGGCACGAACCCGCCGATCGAGATGGTGCAGCGGACGTCGTTGCGGCCGCTCGCCTGCCGGCCCGCGCGGATGACGTTCTTGGCCATCTCGGCGATCTGCAGGACGTCCTCGTCCTCCTCGGTGGGCAGGCCGCACATGAAGTACAGCTTGACCTGCCGCCAGCCGTTGGAGAACGCCGCCGACACCGTCCTGATGAGGTCCTCTTCGGACACCATCTTGTTGATGACGCGACGCATCCGCTCGCTGCCGCCCTCGGGCGCGAAGGTGAGACCCGAGCGCCTTCCGTTGCGGGACAGCTCGTTCGCGAGGTCGATGTTGAACGCGTCGACGCGCGTGCTCGGCAGGCTCAGGCCCGTGTTGGTGCCCTCGTAGCGGTCCGCGAGGCCCTTGGTGATCTCGGCGATCTCGCTGTGGTCGGCACTCGACAGGGACAGCAGGCCGACCTCTTCGAAGCCGGTCGCCTCCAGTCCCTTCTGGACCATCGCGCCGATGCCCTCGATGGACCGCTCGCGCACCGGCCGGGTGATCATGCCCGCCTGGCAGAACCGGCAGCCGCGGGTGCAGCCGCGGAAGATCTCGACGCTCATCCGCTCGTGGACGCTCTCGGCGAGCGGCACCAGCGGCTGCTTCGGGTACGGCCACGCGTCGAGGTCCATCGTGGTCCGCTTGAAGACGCGGAACGGGACCCGGTCGCGGTTCGGCACGACGCGCTGGATGCGGCCGTCCGGCAGGTACTCCACGTCGTAGAAACGCGGGATGTACACGCCACCGGTCTCGGCGAGCCTGGTCAGCACCTCGTCGCGGCCGCCGGGGCTGCCCTCGGCCTTCCAGTTCCTCACGATCTCGGTGATCTCGAGAACGGCCTCTTCACCGTCACCGAGCACCGCCGCGTCGACGAACTCCGCGATCGGCTCCGGGTTGAACGCCGCGTGCCCACCGGCGACCACGATCGGGTCGTCCTCGGTGCGGTCCTTCGCGTGCAACGGGATGCCCGCGAGGTCCAGCGCCGTGAGCATGTTCGTGTAGCCCAGCTCCGTCGCGAAGCTGATGCCCATCAGGTCGAACGCCTTCACCGGCCGGTGCCCGTCCACCGTGAACTGCGGGACGTCGTGCTCACGCATCAACGCCTCGAGGTCCGGCCACACCGCGTAGGTGCGCTCGGCGAGCACGTCCGGCAGCTCGTTGAGGATCTCGTAGAGGATCATGACGCCCTGGTTGGGCAGCCCGACCTCGTACGCGTCGGGATACATCAAAGCCCAGCGCACGGACGCCGCGTCCCAGTCCTTGACGGTCGCGTTGAGCTCCCCGCCGACGTACTGCACCGGCTTGGAGATCCGCGGCAGCAGAGGCTCCAACCTGGGGAAAACCGACTCGACACTCACACGACCAGAGTAACGGCCCTCACCGGGCACCACCGAATCGCGTGCCAGCACCGTTTTTGATCAGTCCAGCAACAACTTCCCCAGTCGCCTCGCCGCCACCACCGTCCCCACCGCCGCCATCACCGCGAAGTACGCGACGTGGCCGAGCATCCCCCACCCGACGACACCCAGCGTGAGGCCCCGCATGAGCTCGATCGCGTGGTAGAGCGGCGTCCACGTGACCACCACCCGCAACCAGCCCGGGTAGACCGAGAGCGGGTAGAACGTCGTCGAGAACAGGAACAACGGCAGCACCGCCAGCTGCACGAGGTCGAAGTCCTGCCAGGACCTCATGAACGTCGTCGCCGCCATCCCCACCGCCGCGAACGCGAACGCCACCAGCAACGCCGACGGCAGCGCGAGCAACGCCCACGGCGAGGCGATCAGCCCCATCCCGAGCATCACGGCGAGGAACCCCGCCGAGTACAGCCCGCCGCGCAGTAACGCCCAGGCGATCTCACCCATCGCGATGTCCATCGGCCCCATCGGAGTCGTCAGCATCGCGTCGTAGACCTTGGCGTACTTGTACTTGAAGAACACGTTGAACGTCGCGTCGTACACAGCACCGTTCATCGCCGACGCCGCCAGCAACGCGGGCGCCACGAACGCCGCGTAACTGACCGGCCGCCCGTCCGGCCCTGCCACCTCGCTCACCATCTGCCCGAACCCGAGCCCCAGCGACCACAGGAACAACATGGGCTCGAACGCCCCGCCCACCAGGACGAACCACGCCCGCCGGTTCACCAGCGCGGCGCGTTCCACCAGCATGCTGGCCCGCCGCCCGTACAACCCCGGCGGAATCACCCGCCACAACAACCCGACGCTCGCGGGCGCGGCCTTCTCTCGGTCGAGGGTCTGCGTCATATCGCCAGCCTCCGGTGGAAGAACTTCACGCCGAGCGCGATCCCGCCGGCCGTCAACGCCACGAGATAAGCGATGTGCCCCAACGCCGGTAAGAGGTCCAACGTCCCGAACGCCGTACCGCGCGCGAGCTCGATGCCGTGCCACGACGGCGTCAGCCACACGAACGGCAACAACCACTGCGGCAACTGGCTGACCGGGAAGAACGCCCCGGTGAACAGCGTCATCGGCATCAGCACGAACCGGAAGATGGTCGTGAAGCTGTCCGGCTTGTCCAACCGGGCGCTGTACGCCACCAACGGCGCGCTGAACGCCAACGCGGCCAACGTCGCGAACACGACGGACCACAAGATCCCAGGCCCGGCTGTGGCGCCAAGTGCCGCCGCGATACCCACGAACACCGCGGACTTCACGAACAGCTGCGACCCGACCCACATCATCTGCCCGTAGAGCACCTGCGCCGGAGTGATCGGCGTGGCCACCATCGCCACGTACGACTTCTGCCACATGAACTGCGACATGACCGGGTACGTCGACTCGAACGCGGCCCCCTGGATCGCCGTGACGACCACCAGCGCGGGCGCGAGGTACTCCAGGTACGGCACGCCCCCGATCAACGCCGTCGACCGCACCTGCGACCCGAAGCCGAACCCGAGTGCCACCAAGAACAACACCGGCGTCAGGAAACTCGACACCGCCGTGGCCCGCCAATTGCGCCGGTACCACGTCCACGACTTCTCCAGGGCGAACCAAGACCCCCGCAACGTCGGCATCAGTCCACCAACGTCCGGCCGGTGAGCCTCAGGAACACGTCCTCCAACGAACTTCGACGCACCAGACTCTGCACCGGCTGCACCCCGTGCTCATGCACCTTCGCCAGCGTGTGCTCACCGTCCTGCGTGTACAACAACAACCGGTCCGGCAGCACTTCGACCCGCTCCGCGAACCGCGCCAGATCCGGCTTCTCGGCCCCGGGCTGAAACCTCAGCTCCAGCACCTCCCGAGTCGAGTACCGCCGGATCAGCTCACTCGGCGACCCCTCGGCCGCGATCCGCCCGCCGTCCATCACCACCAGCCGATCGCACAGCTGCTCGGCCTCGTCCATGTAATGCGTCGTGATGATCAACGTGACGCCATCGTGCTTCAGCCGGTACAACCGATCCCACAACACGTGCCGCGCTTGTGGGTCGAGCCCAGTCGTCGGCTCGTCCAGCAACAGCAGATCCGGACGATTGATCAGCGATCGGGTGATCGACAGACGCCGCATCATGCCCCC
>JAVXWK010000095.1:0-5749 GCA_032230575.1 Pseudonocardiales bacterium
GGGTGGTGCTTGCTGCTGCGGCAATTCCGCTCGGGTGGCGTGCGGTCGTCGCCGTCGTCGTCGCGTTCGGACTGACGTGGTTGCTGGTGCAGCACACCGGAAAGCGTTTCGGCGGCATCACCGGTGATGTGCTCGGTGCTGCCGCCGAAATCGCGCTTCTGGCCGTGCTGGTGATCGCTTAGGCCTTGAGGGTCGTCATCCAGCCGTGGGCGTCGGTGACGTGGCCGTGCTGGAGGCCGGTCAGGCGCTCCCGCAGCTTCGCCGTCACCGAGCCGGTGCCGCCGTCGGCGACGTCGAACTCGCCACCGGCGTGCTTGACGTGGCCGACCGGCGTGATGACCGCGGCCGTGCCACAGGCGAAGACCTCGGTGAGCTCACCGGAGGCGTTGGCCTTTTCCCACTCGTCGGTGGAGATCCTGCGTTCCTCGACGGTCAGGCCGAGGTCGGAGGCCAGCTCCAGCAGCGAGCTGCGGGTGATGCCGGGCAGCAGCGTGCCGGTCAGTTCGGGGGTGACGACCTTGTCCCCGAAGACGAAGAACAGGTTCATGCCGCCCATCTCCTCGACCCAGCGGCGTTCCACCGCGTCGAGCCAGACGACCTGGTCGCAGCCCTTCTCGGCGGCCTGCGCCTGCGCCACGAGGGACGCGGCGTAGTTGCCGGCGAACTTGGCCGCGCCGGTGCCACCGGGGGCGGCGCGCACGTACTCGGTCGAGAGCCACACGCTCACCGGGCGGACGCCGCTCGCGAAGTAGGAGCCGGCGGGTGAGGCGATCAGCACGTACAGGTACTCGGTCGCGGGTCGCACGCCGAGGCCCTTCTCCGTGGAGATCATGAACGGCCGCAGGTAGAGGGACTCCTCCTCGGCCGACGGCACCCAGCGGTCGTCGACCGCGAGGATCTGCCGGACGGACTCCAGGAAGAGCTCGTCGGGAAGTTCGGGCATCGCCATGCGGCGGGCCGAGGCGCGGAAGCGCTCGGCGTTGGCCTCAGGGCGGAAGGACGCGATCGAACCGTCGGGCTGGCGGTAGGCCTTGAGCCCTTCGAAGATCGCTTGGCCGTAGTGCAGCACCATTGCCGCGGGGTCGAGTGAGAGAGAGCTGTAGGGGCCGACTTCAGCGTCGTGCCAGCCCTTCTCGCGGTTCCAGCGGATCGTCACCATGTGGTCGGTGAAGTGCTGCCCGAAGCCCGGCTTGGCAAGTACCTCCGCTACGCGCTCCGGGGTCGCCGGGTGCGGGTGGGGAGTCCGGGTGAAAGGCAACTCGCTCGTCATGTGAGCACGGTAACCCGCTGGTCGGGATACGGAAAATCGTCTTCTCAAAACTCGGACGTCCTACTAGTTCGGACTCGCTAGAGTCCCCTGCCATGACCCAGGGGGAACGATCTTCGACGGGTGCCGACGTGCGCACCGTGCTGCAGGCCGCGCTGCTCGTCGTGGGCACCGGCGTGACGCTCATCGACGGATGGATGCTCGGTGGTGTCGAAGGAGTGGTCGGCGCGGTGTTCGCCGCGGTGATCTTCCTCGTCTGCTACTGGGCCATCACCAAGGACAGCGAGTCGACCAACGGCCGCATCACGGGGCTTGCGGTGTGCGTTGGCGTGACGCTGCTCGTTTTCCTCTCAGTGCTGCTGTCGAACCGATGAGTCCGGTGCCGGCTCCCAGCCCTGCCAGCGAGATGAGCATGGCCGGGATCGGCATGCTCATCGCGAGCAGCACCGAGAGCCCGAGTCCGAGGCAGGCAGTGCGCATCGGCCACGTGCGGTCGTTCTGCAGCAGCAGACGAGCCGACGCGTTCGTGAAGGCGTAGTAGAACAACGTCGCGCACGCCGCCACGCCCAGTGCGGTCGCCATCGGCATGAAGACGATCGCGAGAGCGGAACCGAGCACCACGGCGAGGGTGAGCGCGCTCGGCTTGAGGCGGGACGGCAGGTCGCCGTCCTCGACGAGTGCTGTCAGCGTGCGGTGCGCGGACGAGAGAACGAAGTGCAACGCGGCCACACCGGCGACCGCCGCTGCGATCTGCGCCAACGGCACCAAGGCGGACGCGTCTGCCGCTGTGAGTGCGTCACGCAGCGGCGCGGGCGACAACGCGAGGCGCGCGCTGCCGAGCTGACGCAGCACACCGGCGCCCACGGCGAGATAGACCACGAAGGACAGTCCGATCAGGACTGGAATCGCGAACTTCAGCGCGGACACCGAGTGCGGCCGCTCACCGCGACCAGGCGCGGTGATGCGTTCGAAACCCGCGAACGCGATGAACATCAGGCCCGCGACGCCGACGAGCTCGTTGGCCGTGCCCGTCTCCCCCGCCGACGCCACCGGTTCGATCGAGAAGCTCGACGCGACCACGAGCGCCAGCACACCCAGGACCACCAACGAGATCAGGACGCTGACGCCGGTGGTGAAGCGGAATCCCACCGCGCCGAGCAGCGCCGTGCCCGCGACGAGGACGAGCGCGCCGATCACCGGCTGGTCCGGCACCACGTACGCGCCGAACATCGACGCCACCGCCGCCGCCATCGCGCACCGGCCGAGGAGGTGGACGCTCGCCGTCATCCGTGCGGGCCACACGCCGAGCTGCGCGCGCACGTATCCGTAACCGCCACCGACGTCGGGGTAGGCGCGGGACTGGTCGGCGGTCGAGAAGGCCGAGCACAGCGCGGCGAGCGCGGAGACGGCCAGTGCCGGAAGCACCCACCAGCCCGCAAGGCCTGCGGCAGGGGCGAATCCGGCGAAGACCCCCGCACCGAGCACCGCGGGGAGACCGAGCGCGACCGTGGCAACGATCTCGCGGGGCGTGTGGGTCACCGGTACACATTCGCAGATGCGGCATCCGGTCGTAACCACCCGGTCGACTGATGCGCGAAATGGGCGAATCGCCACCGAGAGCAACTGTCAACGTCACTGATTGCGGCCGAACGTGGCGGGCCACGGCGTTAGTGGACAGTCGGACCTTTAGCATTGGTCACGATTCCGAGCACCCCTACCACGTACAACCCTGGAGCAGCACGTGACAGCCCCGAAGCTGGCCCTCACCGAAGGTGACCTGAGCACCACCGCCGCGGACGCAGTCGTCGTGGGCACCCTGCAGGGTGCGGACGGTCTGGAGCTCGCGCCCGGTGCCGAAGCTGTCGCCGCCGCGTTCGACGGCGCGCTGCTCGAGGTGCTCGGCACCCTGCGCGCGTCCGGCAAGGCCGACGAACTGGTGAAGGTGCCCACCTTCGGCAAGCTCGCCGCCCCGCTCGTGCTGGCCGTCGGCCTCGGCAAGACCGCCGGCGAGGAGCAGGTGCGCCGCGCGTCCGGTGTCGCCGCCCGCGCGCTGGCCGGCAAGAAGCGCGCCATCAACACCCTGGCCTCGCTGCACGTCGCGGCCGCCGCCGAGGGCACGCTGCTCGGCGCGTACTCGTTCACCGAGTACAAGTCGGACAAGGGCGAGGGCGCGGTCGCGAAGGTCGACCTGCACGCCGCCGGTTCCAAGGAGAACAAGGCCGCGCTGAAGGCCGCCGTCGCGATCGCCGAGTCCGTCGCCATCGCGCGCGACTTCATCAACACGCCGCCGAACGACCTCTACCCCGGCTCGTTCGCCGACCGCGCCTCGAAGCTCGCCACGGCCGCCGGTCTCGACGTCGAGGTGCTCGACGAGAAGGCGCTGAAGAAGCAGGGCTTCGGCGGCATCCTGGGCGTCGGCTGCGGTTCGGCGCGCCAGCCGCGGCTCGTGCGCATCTCCTACAAGGGCGCGAAGGCGGTCAAGAAGGTCGCGCTCGTCGGCAAGGGCATCACGTTCGACACCGGCGGCATCTCGATCAAGCCGGCCGCGGGCATGGACGAGATGACGTCCGACATGTCCGGCGCCGCCGCGATCGTCGCCACCATGGTGCTGGCCGCGAAGCTCAAGTACCCGCTGGAGATCATCGCGTCGATCCCGATGGCGGAGAACATGCCGTCCGGCGACGCCTACCGCCCCGGCGACGTGCTGACCATGTACGGCGGCAAGACCGTCGAGGTGCTCAACACCGACGCCGAGGGCCGCCTGATCCTGTCCGACGCCATCGTGCGCGCGTGCGAGGACGGCCCGGACTACCTGATCGAGACCGCGACCCTGACGGGCGCGCAGGTCGTGGCCCTGGGCAAGCGCACCTCGGGTGTCATGGGCTCCGACGAGTTCCGCGACCGCGTGGCGGCCATCGGTACCGCGGTCGGCGAGTCGGCGTGGCCGATGCCGCTGCCCGAGGAGCTCCGCGCGGACCTCGACTCCCGCCTGGCCGACCTCGCGAACGTCACCGGCCACCGCTGGGGCGGCATGCTCGCGGCGGGCCTGTTCCTGCGCGAGTTCGTGGCCGAGGGCGTGCAGTGGGCGCACATCGACATCGCGGGCCCGGCGTACCACACGGGCGGCGCGTACGGGTACACCTCGAAGGGCGGCACCGGCGTTCCGGTTCGCACGATCGCGGCCGTGCTCGCGGACATCGCGGCCAACGGCTGATCTCACTTCCGCGCTTTATCCGGCACGGGCGGAGTTCCTTTCAGGGACTCCGCCCGTGCCATTTCCGGCGCACATTTCCACGCCATTGTTCGACCCGCGCCGACCCGCCGTTGCAACGACTCGTTTGCGGGCGAAGTCCAAAGAGTCATTGCTAAGGTGCAGGTCAAGCGCGGTCGACTGAACTGATATATCGGTTTGGGGCGGCGTGGGCGCGCGGGAGCGGGAGAGAGGCTTGGGCGTCGCGTGCCCGGCGATGGGTCCGAATGAACTGATATATCGCGTTGGCGGCCCAGTGTTGATGACAGTGTTGGTGACGCTGTCGGGTGGCGGCTGAACGGAGATGCGTGTCTCACGGGGCTAGATGAAAGAGGCTCGGTGAGAGGAGTATTTCCACATGGGGACGCATCGGTACGAAGTTGACGTCGTCTGGACCGGCAACACCGGGAACGGGACCTCCGGCTACAAGGACTACGAGCGCGCGCACGAGGTCCGGGCCGAGGGCAAGGAGATGATCCTCGGGTCGTCGGACCCGTCGTTCCGGGGCGACCGGAGCAGGTACAACCCCGAGGAGCTGCTCGTCGCGTCGCTGTCGCAGTGCCACATGCTGTGGTACCTGCATCTCGCGTCGGTCAACGGGGTGGTCGTCACCGGGTACAGCGATCACGCGGCCGGGACGATGGCGGAGCACCCGGACGGGTCGGGGCGGTTCACCGAGGTGGTGCTCAACCCCGTCGTGACGGTTGCCGATCCCGCGACCCGGGAGACCGCGCAGGCGTTGCACGAGAAGGCGCACTCGATGTGTTTCATCGCGGCGAGCGTCAATTTCCCGGTGCGCCACGAACCGATCGTGAACGTTTAGAGATCGCCGGACGCCTTTTTGCGCGCGGTGTAGTCGCGCATGCGCTTCGGGTAGCCGACGATGCCGGCGTCGTAGATCGGCATGCCCTGTTTGCGGGCGAACGCTCGTGCGGCGTCCGGGGAGGCGACGCGGCGGCGGGTCCACTCGCCGTCGTGAGCGACCAGCACCACAGTGGTTTCGGTCACCGTGGTCTTCGGCTCCACGTAGGCCTCCACGCCGTGGCGGCTCTTCGTCCACTCCGCGAGGTGGCTCGTGTCCTGGTTGGACGCCGTTCGCAGCACACCTGGACGTGGCTTCCTGCGAAAACGATCGAACAGCCCCATCGAGCACCTCCTGTGCGTCCCTCCACCATGGTGCCAGGTGCGGGTGTTAGGAGTAGGTGAATGATCAGAAGAGGGCGTGGTGTCCT
>JAVXWK010000107.1:0-4082 GCA_032230575.1 Pseudonocardiales bacterium
TGTGCGTGAGCGGGTGCGCGGGACCGGCGAGGAGATCGGCGAACGGCTGCGCATGCTGGTCGGCAAGCCGGGTCTCGACGGCCACTCCAACGGCGCCGAGCAGGTCGCCGTGCGCGCTCGCGACGTCGGTTTCGAGGTCGTCTACCAGGGCATTCGCCTCACGCCGTCGCAGATCGTGTCCGCGGCTGTGCAGGAGGACGTGCACGTCGTCGGCCTCTCGATCCTGTCCGGCTCGCACCTCGAAGTGGTGCCTGCCGTGGTCGACGGGCTGCGCGCGGCCGGTGCCGGGGACATCCCGGTGATCGTCGGCGGCATCATCCCGCCGGACGACGCTTTGAAGCTGCGCGAGCGGGGTGTGGCGCGGGTGTTCACGCCGAAGGACTACGAGCTGACCGAGATCATGGACGAGATCGTCACCGTGATCCGCGAGGTGCATTCCCTCGGCTAGGGGCCTAGATTCGCGGAATGGTCGATGTTGCGCGTGAGGGCTCGGTCGTTCGCATCACGATGAACCGCGCGGCGAAGCGCAATGCGCTGTCCGCCGAGCACCTGACCGAGCTGCTGGAGGCGTTCCGGGAGGTCGGTTCGTCCGACGCGGCCGGGATCGTGCTGGCTGCCGAGGGGCCGGTTTTCAGTGCTGGGCACGATTTCGCGGACGTGCACGCCCGTGACGAAGAGGGCGTGCGGCTGCTGCTGGAGCTGTGCACGGTGCTGATGAAGACCATTCAGTCCGTGCCGCAGGTGGTGATCGCGCGCGTGCACGGGCTGGCGACGGCGGCCGGGTGCCAGCTGGTGGCGTCGTGCGATCTCGCGGTGGCTTCGCTGGATGCCGGATTTGCTTTGCCTGGCGGGAAATCCGGGTGGTTCTGCCACACGCCCGCGGTGCCCGTCGCGCGTTCGGTGGGGCGCAAGCGGTTGATGGAGATGGTGCTCACCGGCGACGTCATCGACGCTGAGACCGCTGTGTCGTGGGGCTTGATCAACCGCGCTGTGCCCGCTGACGAGCTGGATGAGGCCGTCGACGAGCTGCTGGCGCGGGCCACGAGGGGCAGCCGGGCGTCGAAAGCCGTGGGCAAGCGGACGATCTACGCGCAGCTGGACCGGCCCGAGGTCGACGGGTACGAGATCGCGCTGGCCGTCATGGCCGAGACGTCGCAGTCCCCGTCAGCCAAAGAGGGGCGGGCGTCGTTCCTGGAGAAGCGGCCGCCCGTGTGGCCCGACTAGTCGCGAGGAGCTTCAACGCGTCGGCGTTCGGGCCGGGCTCGGCCTGGTAGACGACCAGGTACTGGCCTGGGGCCTCGCGGACGTCGAACGAGTGGTAGTTCAGCCTCAGCGGGCCGACCGCTGGATGCACGAACTCCTTGGCGTCCTGGGTCTTCCCGCGCACCTCGTGCTGTTCCCAGAGCTCCTTGAACGTCGGGTGCTGGTTCAGCTCGGCCACCATCTGCCTGAGGCGCTGGGACTTCGGGTCCGCCGTCTGTCGCAGGTGCGCGACTGTGCTCTGGGCGACCCACTGCCAGCGCGGGTAGAAACTCGTGGCGGCGGGGTCGAGGAACGTCATGCGCGCCGCGTTGTCGGCCGGGGTGAACGGCTCGTACAGGGCGTCGGCCAGCGCGTTCGTGGCGAGGATGTCGAGCAGCGAGTTCATCACGAACGCGGGCATGTCGTGCATGCCGCTCATGAGCTGCCGCAGCTCGGCGCTGACGACGTGCGTCTCGTGTCCCTCCTCGGCGACGACCCCGGCCAGGCGGTGCAGGTGGGCGCGTGCGTCGGTGTCGAGCCTGAGCGCCCGGCTGAGCGCGTCCAGGACCTGCGCGGACGGGTTGGTCTCGCGGCCCTGTTCCAGCCGGGCGTAGTAGTCGGCGCTGACCCCGGCCAGCACGGCGACTTCTTCTCGTCTCAGACCCTTGACCTTGCGCTGGGTATGACTCGGCAGACCCGCGTCCTCCGGGTTGGCGCGGGCGCGTTGGGCTTTCAGGAACTCTCCGAGCACGTCTCCGAGGCTATTACGAGTTCCGCTGGCCTGCCCGGGTGTGCCACTCCTAGGGAGAAGGTGTCCTGGCTGGCGGCGTTTGCGCTGGTCATCGTTGTGGCCATGAGCAAAGTGGTGTTGATCAGTGGAGCTTCCAGCGGTATCGGCGAGGCGACGGCCCGTGTGCTGGCCGCGGCCGGGCATCAGGTGTTCCTCGGGGCGCGGCGGGAGGATCGGCTGGCTGCTCTGGCGGCCGAGATCGGTGGTGCGTACGCGCCGTTGGACGTGACCTCGCGCTCGTCGTTCCAGTCCTTTGTGGACGCTGCGGTCGAGCGGTACGGCCGGGTCGACGTGCTGGTGAACAACGCGGGTGTGATGCCCTTGTCCCTCATGGACTCGCTGAAGGTCGACGAGTGGGACCAGATGGTCGACGTGAACATTCGCGGCGTGCTGAACGGCATCGCCGCAGTGCTGCCTCGGTTCGCCGGTGGCGGTCACGTCGTGAACGTGGCCTCGGTCGGTGCGCACATGGTCATGCCCACCGCGGCTGTGTACTGCGCGACGAAGTACGCGGTGTGGGCGTTGTCCGAGGGACTGCGGCAGGAGCGCGACGACCTGCGGGTCACCGTGATCTCGCCCGGTGTCACGGAGTCCGAGCTGGCCGACACCATCACCGAGGACTTCGCGGCGTCGTTGATGGAGGACTTCCGCAAGATCGCGCTGCCGGCGTCGGCGATCGGTGACGCCATCGCGTACGCGATCTCGCAGCCCGCTTTCGTCGACGTGAACGAGATCGTGGTGCGGCCGGTGTCCCAGCGCTAGGCACCCGTCGTCGAGCCCGGCCTGAGGATCATCAGCACGGTCACGGCCGCCCACAGCAGGTTGAAGAGGCCCGTGTACATCGCGAGGTGCTTGAGGTCCTTGGTTTTGATGGCTTTCTCCTGGCCGGGCAGGATTTTGAGGGCCAGCACGAACGCGGCGGCGGTGGTGAGCGCGATCGACACGACCACCCAGGGGTGGCCGGTCACGCCCATCACGCCGGCCGTCGCGAAGCCGAAGACCGGTACCGAGATGCCGACGAGGGCGTAGACGCGGCAGATCCGGTGCAGGAGTTCGGGATTGCCGTTGTCCCTGATGGCCTTCGGGAACATGCTTGCGGCGACGGTGACCGGGCCGATGGCGATGATCGCGGCCAGGACGTGCAGCGAGAGGAACAACTTGCTCACGCGGCCCTCCACGCGGTGCCGCGCCGTTCGTGGGCGAAGAGGGTCTCGACTTCGAGCGCTTTCTGTGCGCCGACCTCGCGTTCGAGCAGGTAGAGCCCGAGATCGACGCCGGAGGTCACACCGGCGGCGGTGACGAGGTCGCCGTCGTCGACGATTCTCGCGCGGATCGCGTTGACACCCGTGGACTCCAGCGCCTGCAGGCCGAGATGGTTGGTGGTGGCGGAGCGGCCGCCGATCAACCCCGCCATCGCGAGCACCAGGGAACCGCCGCACACGGTCGCGACCGTCACGCCGTGCTCGCCGAGGGCCTGCTTCATCGGCTCGGCGAGAGTGTTCGCCGCCTTGGCGAGCAGCGGCACGATCTCGTCTTCCGTCAGGCCCGCCGCGCCGGGGACCAGCACGATTCCGGCCTGGTCCGGGGCGAGCGCGGCTGTTGCTCTCAGGGACAGCCGTGCACCGCTCTCCACCTCGCGCGGGCCTTCCGCGGACACCAGCTCGGTGTGAACTCCGCCTGCTGCCAACGTTTCGTACGGGCCGATCGCGTCCAACGGGTCGAACCCGTCGAACAACACCACCTGAGCGAGCATCCGCCCCTCCTTCGTCGTTGATCACGACGGTAGGAGTGGCAGGGCAAAACCAGAACTGGCTGGAATGCCACGTTCCAACGGATTCTCGCCAGCTACCGTGGACGCTATGCACGAGGTGGCGGTACTGGTGATGGACAGCGTCGTCCCGTTCGACTTCGCGGTGGGAGTCGACGGCTTCAGCTGGACCGGGCGATACCGGGTACGCGTCTGCGGTCCGAAGAGGACGGCCAAGACCGAGCTCTTCGAGCTGAAAGTGCCGCACGGTCTGGAGTTGCTGTCCGAAGTGGACACGATTGT
>JAVXWK010000136.1:0-6182 GCA_032230575.1 Pseudonocardiales bacterium
AACGAGGACGGCAAGGCCATCCAGTTGCGCGGCATGAGCACACACGGCATCCAGTGGTACCAGAAGTGCGCGAAGTCCCAGTGGTGGGACGCGTTGCAGAACGACTGGAAGGCCGACGTCGTCCGGGTCGCGATGTACGTCGCGGCGAAGGAGGACGGCTACGAGACGAACCCGCGCAAGTTCACGGACCTGATGCACGGCTACATCGAGGAGGCCACCAGGCGCGGCCTCTACGTGCTGGTCGACTGGCACCAGCTCGACCCGGGCGACCCGAACGTCTACACCGCGAAGGCGAAGACGTTCTTCAAGGAGATCGCCCAGCGGCACAAGGACAAGACGAACATCATCTACGACATCGCGAACGAGCCGAACCACGTGTCGTGGCCGAAGATCAAGTCCTATGCCGAGCAGCTCATCCCGGTGATCCGCGCGGAGGACCCGGACAGCCTGATCGTCTCCGGCACGAACGGCTGGTCGACGTTCGGGCACTCCGACGAGCAGGACCCGTCAGTGGTGCTCAACAACAAGGTCAACGCCACGAACTTCATGTACTCCTTCCACTTCTACGCGAAGGAGCACCGCGACGACTACGTCTCGGTGCTGGACAAGGTCTCCAGCAAGGTCCCGGTCTTCGTGACGGAGTTCGGCACCCAGGAGGCCAGCGGCGACGGGCCGAACGACTTCGCCATGTCGCAGAAGTACATCGACCTGATGAAGCGCAAGAAGATCTCCTGGACGAACTGGAACTTCTCGGACGACAAGCGTTCGGGCGCGGTGTTCAAGGAGGGCACCTGCTCGGGCACGTCGTTCAGCGGCACCAGCAAGCTCAAGCCCGCCGGGGTCTGGGTGCGCGACATCGTGCGGTCCGCCGACCAGTGGTGATCTATTTTTGACGGCATGGCTCAACTCGCGCTCGGTCTCGCCTCGCTCGGTCGTCCCGCCTACATCAACCTGGGCCGGGAGGGCGCGCTGCCTGCCGTGCGCGATGTTGAGTCCATGCGCGCTCAGTGCCACCTGGTGCTCGACACGGCCTACGAGTTGGGCATCCGGTGGGTGGACGCGGCCCGGTCGTACGGGCTGTCGGAGGACTTCCTGTCGTCGTGGCTGCCCGGCCACGACGACGTGACGGTCTCCAGCAAGTGGGGCTACGCCTACACCGCGGACTGGCGGCCCGACGCCGAGGTGCACGAGGTCAAGGAACACTCGCTCGCGCGGTTCACCCAGCAGTGGCAGGAGACCTCGGCGTTGCTGCCCCGCGTGGCGCTCTACCAGGTGCACTCGCTGACGGCCGACAGCCCGTTGTTCTCCGATCGCGCTCTGCGGGACGCGATGGTCGCGATCGGGGTGCCGTTGGGCTTCTCGACGTCCGGCCCGCGGCAGGCCGACGCCATCCGCAAGGCTGTGGATCTCGGCATCTTCCGGTCTGTCCAGTCCACTTGGAACGTTCTCGAGACGTCGGCGGGTGAGGCGTTGCGCGAAGCTCACGACGCCGGGCTGCGGGTGATCATCAAGGAAGGCGTGGCCAACGGTCGGCTCGTCGTGGAGCCTCCGCAAGCGGTTGCGGCACAGGCGAAAGCGCTTGGTGTCGGTCCGGACGCGGTGGCGCTGGCGGCGATCGCACGGCAGCCGTGGGTGGACGTCGTGCTGTCCGGTGCCGCGAGTCCGGACCAGCTCCGGTCCAATGTGGACGCCCTGAGGATCGATCCTGACCTGCCCGAGCTGGCCGAGCCCGCCGAGCAGTACTGGCAGACCCGCGCCGGGCTCAGCTGGACCTAGATGCCCGATTTCTGACAGATGTCACGGCGAGGACGTGCGGATCGTCGCTACCCGCGAAAACGCCGGACGAGCAGGCTTTCGGGCATGACGAAGCTGACTGTGACCGACCCCGATGCCCGCGAGAAGCTGGACATCGCGAAGAAACTGCTCGGCGGCTACGCGGCCGTGAGCGTGCTGACGCTGCTGGCGATCGTGGTGTTCAGCGGTGACCCCGACGTCGTCACCGGCGCGGTGTGGATCCGCGGCTCGATCCTCGCGGTCGCGTCGCTGGTCACGTTCGCGCTCGGTGTCTCGATGGCCGGCGGTTCGGCGAGCAACTACCGCAGGGTGAAGATCATCGCGTTGGCCCAGGTGGTGGCTGTCGTCGTGATCGAGTCCATCCCCGGCTCCTTCCCGGTCTGGTTCAAGATCGCGAACGGGGTGTGCGGGGCGCTGCTGGTCATCGTCGTCCTGCTGACGTTCGCCCGCAGCGTGCGCGCGACCTTCGCGGCCTCGTAGGGTCGTCGACGTGGATCAAAGGCGCCGGTTGCTGCTCTCGCTGGGCATGCTCTGCTACCCGTTCCTGGCGGCGGCGGGCGTCAACCAGTACGCGCACGGCGTCGGACTCGTGCTGGGCTACCTGCTGCTGGTGGCGGTCTCCGCCTGCTACCTGGGCGTGGTGCTGGCCTCGATCCGATCGGCCTGGCGGATCTACTGGTCGCTGGTGGCGTTGATGACGCTGCTGGCCGTGCTGCTCGCGCCGCTGGCCCACGAGATGGTTTTCATCCTCGCCGCGATGATCGTGCCGTCGGCGGCTGCGCGGGTCGGCGCGTGGACGGCGTCAGCTCTCGTGGTGCTCGGCGCCGCGGCGTGCGTGCTCGTGCCGATGGCGGTCGGCTGGAACACCGAGGCGAGCTGGTACTTCGCCGTGGCCGTGGTCTTCACCGCGCTGCTCGTGCACGCGTTCAGCCGCACCGCGACGGCAAACCAGCAGCTGCGCGAGGCCCAGGCGGAGGTGGCCAGGCTGGCCTCCGAGGCCGAGCGCGACCGGATCGCCCGCGACCTGCACGACCTGCTCGGCCACTCGCTCACCGCGATCACCGTGAAGAGCGCGCTGGCCAGAAGGCTGGAACCGCTCGCGGCGCGTGCCGAGATGGAGTCGGTGGAACAGCTGGCCCGGCAGGCGCTGGCCGACGTGCGGGCCGCGGTGTCGGGCTACCAGGACGTCACGCTCGCCGGTGAGCTGGCCAGGGGCCGGGAACTGCTGCGGGCGGCCGGGGTCGCCGCCGACCTGCCGACCGCCGTCGACGCGGTGCCGGTGGAGCGTCAGGAACTGTTCGGCTGGGTCGTGCGTGAAGGAGTGACGAACGTGGTGCGGCACGCGCGGGCCGGGCGGTGCACGGTGGAGCTCACCGCGTCCACTGTGGAGGTTCGGGATGACGGGGTCGGCGGCGCGACCGGCGCGGGGTCCGGTTTGGATGGTCTGCGCGCCAGGGTGACGGCGGCCGGAGGCGCGCTGACGGCCGGTCCCGTGCAGCCTCGCGGCTGGTGCTTGAGGGTGGCGGTATGACGATCCGGTTGCTGCTCGCCGACGACCAGGAGCTGATCCGGCACGCGCTCGGCGTCCTGCTCGGCCTCGAACCGGACTTCGAGGTGGTGGCCTCGGTGGGCCGCGGTGACGAGGTCACGGCCGCGGCACTGGCTCACCGCCCGGACGTCGCGTTGCTGGACATCGACATGCCCGGCCTGGACGGGCTCGCGGCGGCCGCCGTGCTGACCGCGCAGGTGCCGGACTGCCGCGTGGTCGTCCTGACCACGTTCGGCCGCACCGGTTACCTGCGCCGGGCCATGGAGGCGGGCGCTGTCGGGTTCGTCGTGAAGGACGCGCCGGCCGACGCGCTCGCCGACGCGATCCGGCGGGTGATGGCGGGCGAGCGCGTGGTGGACCCGGCGCTCGCCGCGGCCACCCTGGCGGCGGGTGAGTCGCCGCTCACCGCCCGCGAACGCGACGTGCTCATCGCGGCCCGCTCCAGCGCCACCGTGGCCGAGATCGCGGCCCGGCTGTACCTCGCCGAGGGCACCGTGCGGAACTACCTGTCCGGAGCTACCACCAAGACCGGCACCCGCAACCGGATGGAGGCGCTGCGGGTGGCCGACGAGCGCGGCTGGTTGTGACTCGGGAACCGGTGCGGCGCAACCCTCGGTGGCCGACCGTGTGGCCGGCGGCGCGTCCGGCCTCAGTCAGACCCCGTGCGGCGCAACCACTCCTGGCCGATCTCGCGACCGTCCGGGACGAGCGCCCAGTCCGGGTCGCCGATCTTGGCGCGCAGCTCGTCCAGGTCCATCCACCCGCCCCACGCGACCTCCTCCGGCTGGTGGGTGAACGGGCCGTCGCTGTGCGTCTCGTAGACCCACGCGTGGTAGCGGGTGAGGTCGTTCACGTAGGTGGTCTGGAAGAGGAACGTGAGCGGCGACTCGACGCCGAGTTCTTCGCTCAGTTCGCGCCGCGCCGCCACGTCCGGGGACTCGCCCGCGTCGATCACGCCGCCCGCGGTGCAGTCGTAGAGGCCGGGGAAGACGTCCTTGGTGCCGGTGCGGCGGTGCACGTAGACCCGTCGCCCGTCCAGGGACAGCACGACGATGGTGGCGCAGCCGTGCCAGAGGTTCTCCGCCCGCATGCGCTCGCGGGTCACCTCGCCGATCACGTTCGCGTCCTCGTCGTAGAGGTTGATCATCCCGGTGTCCTCCTGTGGTCGTACGCGAGCTTGCTACCTCAGTCCGACGCCCGCTGATCGTCTCCCTTCCTACCTTCGTGAGCGTCAGACGTCACCGAGGAGGATTCGTGTCCACTTCCCTGCGGCTCGGCATCGCCGAGTTCCGCGCCCGGCCGGGTCGCGCGCTGCTGCCCGGCGTCGCGCTCGTCGTCGGCGTGGCCTGCCTGCTGGCCGCCCTGGTGCTGAGCGACGCGCTCACCAGGTCGGTCGACGAGGGCGCGCCCCTCACCCCGTCCTCTGTGGAGCACGTGGTGGACGTGAAAACCCAGCCCTACGACAGCAACACCGTCGAGGCGAACCGCCCGAAGCTCGACGCCGCGTTGCTGGCCAAGCTCTCCGCGGTCGGCAGGGCGGTGCCGGTGCAGGAGGCGAAGGCCGACCTGCTCGACAGCAACGGCCGTGCGGGGGAGCACCGGGCCGAGGTGCAGGTCCAGCAGCCCGACCTGGTGCGCTGGCCTTTGGCGGAGGGCAAGCAGCCCGCCGCGGACGGTGAGATCGCGATCGACAAGCTCACCGCCTACGAGCGCAGCATCAAGCCCGGTGACAAGGTCAAGCTCGCCGCGGCGGACGGGCGGCCGTTCGAGGTCACCGTCAGCGGGATCATGAAGAAGGGCGGGATCGACTCCCGGCCGATCATGGTCGCGGGGCCCGCGTTGGCGAGCAAGCTCGACCCCGAGCCGTTCACCAAGGAGATCTGGGTCATCGGGGGCGCCCGGGACGCCGTCGCGAGCGCGGCGGGGGCCTCGTACGTCGTGTGGGACCCGGCTCCGGACGCCGACAAGATCGGCAACGACCTGACCTACATCCTGCTGCCGTTCAGCGTGCTGGCTCTGGCGACGGCCGTGTTCGTGGCGTCGGCGACGTTCCGGGCGGTCTACGCGCAACGTCAGCGGCAGACGGCGTTGCTGCGGTGCATCGGTGCCCAGCGCGGGCCGCTGGTGCGCAGGAGCCTGTTCGAGGCGCTGATCACGGGTGCGCTGGCGGGCATGGGCGGTGCGTTGCTCGGCGGCCCGATGGCGTGGCTGCTGGCCAGGACGTTCGACGTCACCGGCATCTCGGCGTTGTTCGGCGCGGTGGAGCTCAGCCCGGACCTGCTGCCGTCGCTCGGGTACGTGATCCTCGGAGTTGTCGTCGCCGCGTTGTTGAGCGTGATGGCCGCTGTCCGGCCCGCGATCAACGCCGCGCGCGTGTCGCCTTTGGCTGCTCTGCGTGATGCGGAGAACGAGGTTCCCCCACGGTCCGTGCGTCGTCTTCGGCTCGTGTTTGGCGCGCTGTTCACAGGTGGCGCCGCGTTCCTCGCGTTGGTGGCCATCGCCGCCAAGGGCACGGTGGGCGCGCCTCTGGCCGTCACGTTCTCCGCGATCGCCGCGGTCACCGGCCTGTTCTGGATCCTCGGCCCGGTCACGGTCCCGTTCATCGCGCGGCTGTTCGGCAAGATCGGCGGCACGCAGTGGAAGCTCGCCGGCGCCGAGGTGCGCCGGATGCCGCAGCGGTCGGCGTCGGTGGCGCTGCCGTTGCTGCTGGCCAGTTCGATGGTGACGTTCTTCCTGGTCGTGCTGGGTGGCGCGCAGGACATGGCGTCCGCGTACTCCAACGAGGAACGCCCGGACGCCACCGTGGTCGACGCGGGCAGCCGGCCGTTGCCCGCGATCC
>JAVXWK010000146.1:0-7074 GCA_032230575.1 Pseudonocardiales bacterium
AGGCGTTCCACCGACGCCGCCCGGATGCGCGCGATGTACACCGACGTGAACCGGCTCGACGCGTTCGTCGGCATGTCCGCCGAACCGCACCGCACCGGCCACGAGCTCGGCGAGCTGCAGGAGGCGATCTGGAAGAAGCAGTTCGAGAACCTGCGCGACGGTGACAGGTTCTTCTACGCCAACGATCCGGCCCTGACCGACATCCAGAACCGTTACGGCATCACGTTCCGGCACACGCTGGGCGAGATCATCGAGATGAACACCAGCGCCGAAGTGGAGGACAACGTGTTCCTCTCGGAAATCCCGATCCTGCCGTCGTGGGCGAACGCCACGGCCTACGCGATCGACGACGTGATCGTCTACCGCGGCACCACCTACGTCTGCCGCCAGGCGCACCGGTCGCAGCTGGACTGGACGCCACCGGTGACCCCGGCGTTGTGGCGACAGGTCACCTAGACAGCGAAGGTGAGTGAGGCCGTGTAACCGGACTGCGTGTTGCCCGACATCGTCGCCATCTGGTGGTCGACCCCGTCGCGGAACACCATGTCCTGCTGCAAGGAGGTCCTCGACATGTTCCGGACGCTCTGCGTGTACCCGGTCGTGCCGTAGACCTCCTTGCACGTCGCCTCAGGCAACGCGAGCTGCGAGGTCGTGATCTTGTTGCCCGCCTTGGTGGCCTCGGACAGGCTGGGGTACACCTCGAAGTGGATGTGCGGCCAGCGTCCCGAATACGCGCCGGGGAAGACGCTCACGAACTTGAGCTTGCCCGACGAGTCTGCTTCCTGGACGCCTCGCAGGAAGTTCTCGCTCTTCACGCGGTCCGAGTACATCGAGTAGTCGCCGTTGATGTCGCAGTGCCACAGGTAGACGGCCGCACCCGCGTACGGCTTGCCGTCCTCGTTCTGGACCGTGAGCTCGATGTTCAGCCGCACACCCTCGGCGGTCTTGCTGGAGCTGCCGAAGCTGGAGCGGATGTCCGAACGCACGATGCCGCTCTGGGTGAGCGCGTTCGGGCCGTTGGAACCGTCGCCGGGGTACGGGCCGGCGGTCTCCTCGGGAATCGCCTCCAGCGGTGAGCCGTCAGCTGCTGAGGAGTTGCTGGTGGCCGGGCTCGAAGACGTCGTGGTGGTCGACGGGGCGCAGGCCACGAGGGTGAGGCCGGCGCCGCCGAACAGCGACAACGCCCGCCTGCGCCCGAACAGCGTGGCGAGGTCGAACTGGAGGCCGCGGTCGTGGTTGTCCGTCATGGGAACCAGATTGCGGCCGCTTCCTGTGAGCCGCCTGTGGGGAAGCTGTCTGTGCCATATGGCCCCTGCTCCGCAGATGGCGGTGAGTTCGTCGAGGAGTCGGTCATCCGGCCGCCGCTTCTGCCCGAATCGCCTTCGGCGGTTGACCCGAAGAGGCGACCGGATGACCGACACGAACTCACAGGGATAGCAGCACACTGCCGAAGTCCGGGAGCGTCAGCGCGGAGTGCTCGGGACGCGCTGCCTCCGCGGGCATCGTCGTGCGCGAGCGCAGGGCGGCGTTGCGCGCGGCCAGGGCTTCGGCGGTGCCGGGGAACAGTTCCGCGTCCCCCTTCGCGACCAGACCCTGGTTCGCTTCGACGAACGGCCGGGTCTCGCGTTCGTACGCCTCGAACGCCGCAGTGTGATCAGGGGCGGTGGCCAGGTGACCCGCCAGCACGTAGGCGCCGGCCAGCGCGAGGCTCGATCCCTGCCCGGTGAGGAACGACGGTGCGTACGCGGCGTCGCCGACCAGGGCGACCCGTCCGGACGACCAACGCGGCAGGTGGACCTGGCTGACCGTGTCGAAGAACAGGTCGTCGGCCGCTCGCATCGCCGTGACCAGCCGCGGCACCTCCCAGCCGTCGCCGGCGAAGGTCGACGCCACCAGGTCGCGCTGCGCCTCCGGATCGCGGAACGCGCCGAATGGGGCCTCGGCGCGAGTGAAGCTCAGGAAGCCGTGCACGCTCTCGCCCGAGCCCACCGCGTAAAGAGCCGCTGCTCGACCGGGCTCGTTCCACATGACGCCCTCGTGCGTGAGGCCGAGATGGTTGGGCATGGTGAACCCCGCGAAGCAGTAGCCGAGGTAGCGGTGGAACCGCTCCTCAGGACCGAAGGTCAGCGCCCGCACCGCCGAGTGCAGCCCGTCCGCCCCGATGACGAGGTCATAGGTGCGTTGAAGTCCACTGTGGAACGTCACGTCCACGCCGCCGGAGTGCTCGTTCATCGCCACGATGGCGTTGTCGAAGAGGAACTCCACGTCGTCGCGCACCGTGTCGTGGAGGATCTCGGCGAGATCGCCGCGGCGGACCTCCAGATCATGGCCGTCGCCACCGGAGATCGACTCGGGCCGGATGGACGTCACGAGACTGCCGTCCGCGTTGAGGAACGTGATCTGCCGGGTGTTCACGTGGGCCTCGCGCAGCCGGGGGAGCAGGCCCATCCGCTCGACCACGCCCAACGCACTGCCGCGGATGTCGATGGGGTAGCCGCCGCCGCGCAGGGTGTGGGACTTCTCGACGACGGTGACGTCGAAGCCGTGCCGCCGCAGCCAGAACGCGAGGGCCGGCCCGGCGATGCTGGCGCCGGAGATCAGGACTGTGCTCATGATCCCTCCAATTAGCTAACTTAGGTATCCTTCTTTGACCGTAGCAGACACATACCTAAGTTAGGTAGGTAATTGGTGGGCAGTCCGGACCCCGCGGTGATGCTGCGGCAACTGATGCAACTGGGCACGGTGCTCAACAAGAGCCAGCTGGTCGAGCGGGCGATGGAGCACGTGGGCATCCCGCTGGACCGCCCGGCCCTCACCGTGCTGGTCACGTTGCGCATGGCAGGGCAGCCGCTGAGGGTGGGGGAGATCGCCGCTCGGATGCAGGTCGTCGGCCCGCACGTCACGAGGCTCCTGCACGATCTGGAGCGCGCCGACCTGGTCCGCCGCGTCACAGATCCGAACGACCAGCGCGCGCGCCTGATCGAACTGACCGATCAGGGCGCCGCGGCGGCCGGGCGCTACCTGGAGGCCGTCCTCGGGTGGTTCACCGGCGCGATCGCCGACTGGCCGGACGAGGACCAGCGCACGTTCGGCCGGCTGCTCAGCCGGTTCGTGGACGACCTCCAGGCGCGTGTCGCGGACCTCAGCTGAGGGAGAGCAGCACGGTGCTGGAGCCGTGTCGGGGTAGGAGCTTCAGCACCGTGCCGCCGAACGTGCCGGGCGTTGAGGAGACAGCCGCCCAACCCGTCGTCTTCTGGCGGAGTTCCTCGACGGTCGAGGCCTTGAGGACCTTCCCGTCGATCACCACCTGCTTCACACCGGCAGGCACCATCAGCTGCGACTCCGCGGGCGCGTCCCGCAGCGTCACGAGCATGTGCTTGCCGAACGACTTGACCTGCAGGTTGCCGAACCTGCCGTCCGCGCCGGGGGAGACGAGCCAGCCCGCGCGGTCCTTGCGGTCCAGGTCGTTCACGCCCCACGCCTTGGGCCAGATGTCCGGCGTGCGGAAGTTGAACGGCATGGCCGAGGACGCCCGCAGGTAGAGCGGGAACTCGTCCAAAGCGGACTCCCGCGTGATCGTCCGCCCGCCGGTCACGCGCTCACCGGAGAACAGGTCGATCCACTCGCCGCGCGGCAGCCACACGTCCACCGGCGTCGGCTTCCCGGCCACACCGTCGGCTTCGGCGCGGTCAGCCGTCACGGGAGCCGCGAGCAGGTCCGGCCCGACCATGAACTGCTGGTCAGCGGTCCAGGCGGCCGGTTCCTTCGGGTACTGGAACGCCATCGGCTGCGTGATCGGCGTGCCGTCCTCGTGCGCCTTCACAGCCTGCGCGTACAGGTACGGGAACAGCTCGTAGTGCAGCACGGCGGCTCGCTTGAACCTGTCGAACGTCGCCGCGTCGTACACCCACGGCGTCGAGTTGCGGCCAGAGCTGCCGACCTGGAACACCGGCGACACCGCGGACATCTGCGACCACCGCACGAACAGCGACTCCGACGGGCCGCCACCCAGGTTGCGGTAGCCGCCCGTGTCCGAGCCCTGCACCGGGTGCCCGGAGATCCACGAGTTGATGCCGCGCCGAGTCGAGAGCCGCAGCCCGTCGAAGCTCATGTCCGCGTCTGCCTGCCAGAACCCGTGCAGGATCCCGGGCATCCCGTCGCCACCCGCGCGGAACAGCGTCGTGTAGTCGTCGCCGTGCACCTTGCGCAGCATCTTCACCACGGATTCGGCGTACAGCAACGGGTACTGGTTGTGGATCAACGTGCCGGGCCCGCCCGCGAACGTCGTCTCCTCGAAGTTGTGCTCCTCGCCGCGGTCGCCCTTGACGAAGTTCACGCCCATCCGGAACACCGACTCGAGCCGAGCTTCGTAGTGAGCGCGCGCAACGGGGTTCGTGAGGTCGATGTCCCACACGTTGGTGCGGTCGGACTGCGCGAACGAGCCGGCGGGATAGTCGTGCGGGCAGTCCTTGCCGTCAGACTGCTTCGAGAGGAACGGTGCCACCCACACACCCATGTTCACGCCACGGGAACGCATCCAGTCGATCGTGCCTTGGGCGTCCGGGTACATCGTCTTGTCGAACTTCAACGCGCCGATGCACGCATAGGTGGGTCGCGCGCCGACAGGGCCCTGTTCCCAAGGGTTGTCGACCCACAGGGTCGAAAGCGGAACCCCGCGCGACTGGAACTGCGTGACGTCCTCGACGACCTCGTCGGAGTTGTTGTACTTGTCCCGCCACTTCGTCAGAGCGAATTGCCGTGCGGGCGGCAGAGTGGGCATGCCGACGTGCTTGAAGTACGACGTGTTGATCTGCGACGGTGAGCCCGCGTAGACCTCGTAGTCCAGCCGGGAGGTCTTGAAACACAGCTGGATCCGGTCCGGCACACCGAAAGTCACCGGGCAAGGCGCGGGCTTGTCGGCGCAGTGGTCGTCAGCGAGAGCACCGGGGAACGCTGTCCGGCCGATCGCCTTCGTGTCCGCGTAGACGCCATAGCCCGCGCTGGACATGAAGAACGTCGAGGGCGCGCCGTTCTTGTTGCACTTGCCGAATGTCGACGCGCCCACGAACACGGCCTTGTTGAGCAGCACACGTCGTTGCAGGTCAACGAACATCGTGTGCGCGCCACCGCCGAGGAAGTGCTCCTCCAACGAGCCGGTGAGGTTCGCGGACACCTGTGCGACACCGGTGGAAGGCTCCAAAGTCCAGCCCACTCGCAGGCCGCGGCCAGTACGAGTTACGACCACGGAGGCGGTCCTGGCCGCCTCCGTGGTCGCCACGACGTACCGCACACCGTCCGGAACCCGTTTCTGCGCAACGACATTGGTCAACGAGTGCTGCGTGCCGTCCGCGAGCCGGTAGAACGTCTCGCGCTGCCCGGTCAGGGTCCGCCTGCCGTCCTGGAAATCCAGAGCGAACGGGGAGTTGACGGCCTTCCACGACAGCCCCTGGTGGGCCGTCGCGATCGGCGAACCGGCGGTGAGCCCGGCAGCGACCAGCAGAAGTGCCAGCAGATGTCTCACGCCGGCACCACCCCGTTGATCGTGGTGTTGCGGAACACCAGGTTGTCGGTGTTCTCGATCAGGTTCGGCTCGGTGATGCCGGTGAACGCCGAGTTCGTGATCCGCACGTTCTTGATGTGTTGTTCGGGGAACCCGCGGAAGCAGGCCGCGAGCTTGCCGTTGCTGATCTTCATCCGGTCGACCGTGACGTTGTTGATCTGCGGGAAGAAGCCCTTGGTGCCGCCGTTCTGGTAGTACATCGACACGAACAGGATCTCGCGCTCGACGTTCTGCCCGAAGACGTTGCGCAGGTGCACGCCGTCGATCACGCCACCGCGGTCCTGGTTGCACTTGATGTAGACCGCGTGCTTGATCGGGTAGCGGCCGGGGAAGTCCGGGGCGTTGATCTCGCAGTCGCGGCAGAAGATCTTGGAGACGCCACCGGACATCTCGCTGCCGATCGTGATCCCGCCCCAGCGGCCGGAGAACTTGTTGCGCTCCACCACGATGTGGGTGGACGGGATGCCGACCCGCCGTCCGTCGGCATCCCGTCCGGACTTGATGACCACGCAGTCGTCGTTGGTGTTGAACTTCGAGTCGTGCACGTGCGCGTAGGAAGACGAGTCGAGATCGACGCCGTCACCCTGCGAGTTCGTCGAGTAGACCTCGATCCGGCGCACGGTGATGTTCTGCGAGAACACGAAGTGCAGCGACCACATCGCCGGGTTCTTGATGAGCACGTCCTCCACGAGGAGGTTCTTGCAGCGGAAGAACTGGATCATGTTCGGCCGCATGTTCTTGCCGACGCCCAGGACGCGTTCCTCGACCGGCACGCCGTCCTCGCCCCACTGGCGCAGCAACGGCGTGGAGCCCGCGCCCCAGCTCGCCCACTTGCCGCTGAGCGCGTCGCCGTCGACAGTGCCCTTGCCGGTGATCGCGATGTTCTTCTGCTCGAACGCGTAGATGAACGGCTGGTAGTTGTAGCAGAGCGTGCCCTCCCAGCGGGTGAGCACGAGCGGCAGGTAGTCGTTGGGGTCCGTGGAGAACTTGATCGTGGCGCCCTCGCTCACGTGGAGCTCCACATTGGACAGAAGTCTGATGCCGCCGGTGAGGAATGTGCCCGCGGGAACGACCACACGTCCCCCACCGGCTCGGTGGCACGCCGTGATCGCGCGGTAGAACGCCTCGGTGTTCTTGGTGAGGCCGTCACCCTTCGCGCCGTACGCGGTGACGTCGTAGTCCTTCCTGCGGAAGCGTGGCGGGCAGATACGCGCCAGGATCAGCGGCACCTCTCGCCACGGGTCTTTGCCGAAACCCAGGGGCTCGGCTGCCGCAACGCCTGCGGGGAGCAGGAGACCAGCGGCCGTCAGGCCGGACACACGCGCGAAATCACGACGTGACAAGGACACAGGGCTTCTCCTCAGACCTTCTTGCCGTTGATGGTGACGTTCGTGAACGTGGTGCCGTCAGCGTTCTTGAGGCTGGGCTTGGCGGTCGTGACGTTGGTGAAGGTGCTGTTCGAGATCGCCACGTTCTTGATGTGGGACTCGGACATGCCGTCCAGCGTGACCGCG
>JAVXWK010000175.1:0-9279 GCA_032230575.1 Pseudonocardiales bacterium
TGGTGGTGACCGCGGCCGTCTTCCACTTCAGCCACCGGTCGTCCTCGACTCTCGGGCCTATCTCGTCGAGGTCGTTGAACTGGCCGGCCTTCGCCATCACCTGGCTCAGATACCCCTCCTCCACGGCCTCGACGTCCGCCAGCCCGGACCCGGCGCCGAGCTTGGTGAACAGGTTCTGGTGGTGCGGCTGGCCCTGGCCGGTCTTGCGCTGCGTGATCTTGACGTCCGGGTGCGCGGCCTCGTACTCGTGGAAGAGGTCCTCGTAGCCGAACTCGTTGAAGGTCGCGATCGTCAGTTCGGTCCTGCCGTCCGCGGACTGACCAGAGCCGCAGGCGGCGGTCGCGGACACGGCGGCACAGATCAGGACGCTGACCCAACGTTGTTGCACGGCAGAACTCCTCTGATCGCGGCGGTGAGATCTGGGAGCGCTCCCAGACGTGCGGAGGAGTTTCACTCTCGAAACAAAGTTGTGTCAAGGCGCTTGAGGTGGGGCCGGCGCGGGACGCTCGGGCGCGCAGAACGTCCCGTGCCGAAGCTCGGTCAGGGCTCGGTGCCCCAGGAGAGCGCGCCGCCGGAGTAGGCGGTGACCCGGTCGAAGTCGGTCAGCGCGGCGCTGACCCGGTAGCTGTGGTCGTCGGCCTGGTCGAAGGCGGACCAGTCGGACTTCGCCACCCGCAGCTGGATCTCGCCCGTGGTGGTGTTCGCGGCCAGGCTGCCGGACGCGAAGGACACCTCCAGGTACGCGTCGGCTCCCGGACGTGGCGTGCCGAGCTTGACGACCTGCGCCCGCACCCCGGCGCAGCCCAGCTGCGCCCAGTCGCACCAGACCTGGTAGCCGGCCGACGACGTCTCGCCGGTGAACCAGTACCTGATGCTCGTAGTGCCGAGACTGATCGGCGTGGTTCCGCGGTTGGTCACCTGCAGCGTCGCGCCGATCTGGCCCGAACCGGCCGCGCCCGTGCCCTTGTGCTGCACCGAGATCGTGCTCCGGACACCGGGAAGTGTGCGAGTGGTGACCGGAGAACTCGCGGCGGAGACGTGGCCAGCCCCGTCCTTCGCCCGCACCGAGAACGTGTACGCGGTGTCGGGGGCGAGGCCGGTGAGCAGCAGGCTGGTCGTCGTCGCCGAGCCGACGACCGCGGTGCCGTTGAGAACCTCGTACCCGGTGACGCCGACGTTGTCGGTCGAGGCGGTCCAGCTCAGCGTGACGCTGCCGCTCCCGGGGTTCGACGCGATCAGTCCACTGGGGACGGTCGGTGGCACGGTGTCGTCGGCGCCGCCGCCGGGTTCCTGGCCCCACACCGTCCTTCCGTCCTGCCGCAGCACGATCCGGTCGGTCTGGGTGACGGTGTTGCCGCTGCCGAGACCGGCGTACGACCAGTCGTTCGCCGGATCCCAGGTTCCGGTGCTGGTGAGGCGGAACTGCACTTCCTTGCGGTACGCGGACTGCCCGGCCGGAGTGACGCCGGAGCACGTGATCTCCACGTAGTACACCGCGCCGCGGTACTGCATCGGCGCGCTGGCCGCGCCGCACTGGTTGTAGTTGGTGGACACGGTGATCTGGCCGGGCGTGGTGGCGCCGTCGAGCGTGAAGTAGTAGCGCAGCGCGCCGTTGAACGTCCTGGCAGGCCAGGCGCTCTTGTTGAGCACGAACGCCTTGACCTCGGTGAACTGGGCGGCGCTCTGGTTCACCGACGCCTGCACGGTCAGCTCGGGACCGTCGGGGGCCTCGGCCGCGGGGAAGCCGGCCAGCGGAGTGCCACCGAACTCCCGGTACAGGCGGGCGAGCGCGCCCGTGAAACCCGCGTTGTAGTCGAGCGCGACCTCGTTCATCACGTAGTCGTTGCGGCTGTCGGTGTAGGCGTCGTTGTTGGTGCTGGGCCCGCCGACCAGCGCGCCGTAGAGCACGTGCCGGCTCGTGACGGGTTCCTGGATGCTGTCGGCCCACGAGCCGTGCGCGGTGCGGTGGTGCGGGTTGCGCGGCGGGTTGGCGCCGAACCCGACGACGTAGCTGGCGTTGCGCGGGTTGTCACCGAGGGCGTAGTTCACCTGCCGCACACCGAAGTCGTGATAGGTCCTGGCCCGAGCACTGTCGCGAGTGGACAGCCAGTCCGAGTACGCCAGGGCGGCGAACGCCGTGTTGGCGGCGTAGCGCAGGGAGCCCCAGCTGTCGAGCACCGCCTGGCCGCCGGGGGAGTACCGCACCCGGTTGCCGTTGTAGCCGGTCGTCCAGAAGTCGAGCCAGCGGTTGGCATCGGTGACGTAGGCCTGTTCACCGGTCAGCTTCGCCATCAGCACGTAGGCCCCGTAGGACTTGTCGTCCCACGCGATGGTCCACTTGTAGGAACGTTCGGTGCTCTGCGGTTCGGTGCCGAGTTTCTGGTACTCGGCCTTCGCCTTGGCCAGGTAGCTCGCGTCACCGGTCGCGCGGTGCAGCCAGATCGCGCCCCACACCAGCTCGTCCTGGTAGCCGCTCCAGGAGTTGTAGAAGTTCGCGGCGTCGGTGATGCAGGAGCTGTACTTGCCCCGGTAGGTGTCCGCGAAGCTGTAGAGCTGCTTCGCGTGGGTGAGCAGAGTGGCCGCGTAGGCGGGATCGGTGTCCTGGAAGACCATCGAGGCCGACGCCGACGCCGCGGCGTACTCACCCGCGAGGTCCGAGCCGGGACACGACGGGTCCACTTTGTACGAGGGACGGGCCATCGGCATGACCTCGGCCGACCCCCACCACGCGTGGTCGGGGTTGCCCGCGCCGACCTGGCCGTAGACGACGTTCGGCGACGGGTGCGCCTTGATGATCCAGTCCGTGCCCCACCTCAGGTTCGCCATCAGGTGCTTGAGCTGCCCGGAGTCCGCGTAGGCCGCGCGGTTCTCCACCGCACCCCACGCCAGCATCGACACGCTGAACGCGAAGGGCAGCCCGAACTTCACGTGGTCACCGGCGTCGTAGAAGCCGCCGGACAGGTCGAGCCCCACGTCGGCGCCGTCCCGCACCGCGGAGTCCGCGCGCCAGCTCACCCGGTTGTCCGCGGGGAGTTTGCCCGACCTCTGGGCGTCGTAGAACCAGACGGACTTCTGCAACGCCTCCGCATAGTTGAACGCGGGTGCGGCCGTGGCGCGGGGGAGCAGCGGACCGGCCAGTCCGGCGAGCACCAGGACGAGCGCGAGCACGGCGGCTCGTGGTTTGCGACTGTGCACGTGAGCCTCCGAGGTCAGGGTTCGGATGCTTCTGGGAGCGCTCCCAGAACCGGACTGTAACGGTCACGAAAACATCCGGGAAGAGCTGCCTGCTGAACGCGCCCGCAAATGCCGACAGCCGGGCTCACGGTGTGGGCCGGACGTCCTCACGGGGTTGTGCCGAATGGCTTCACGATCGTTTCCGATGCGCACTGGCTGCCGGATGGCGCGGGAACGGCTGGCCACAGCTGCCGGGTGTCCGGAACAATCCGCTACCCGGCCGGAATGACCCCCGCCGGTCGGCCGGAGCCGTCGGTGGATTCGATTCGACCGCCCGGTCCAGTATTCGACGCGTTCGACAGCGTGCGTGAATCTGTCAAATCTTCTCGGCAGGCGCATTCGACAGGGCCTGGCCGACTGTGTCTAGGATAAAGCGAGTGGGCGACGATTTGAATGACAGTTCGCCATCCGGAAAACCTGACAAATTGACCGCGGTATTCGCCATTCGAGCCGCGAAGGAGCAGTTCGGTGCTCTGATCGGCAGAACACCGGATGCTGTTTCGGGTATACGCGCGCTGCCGGACGGCGGCTGGTCGGTGCTGATCGACGCCGTCGAACTGGAACGCATTCCGGCCACCACCAGCATCATCGCCACCTATCGCGTCGACCTGGACGCGAGTGGTGCGCTGTGCGGCTGCGAACGGTTGAGGCGCTACACCCGCGGCACGACCGACATGTGACGGGACGGTTGCAGGTGGACAACAGACCCAGTTCGCTCGCGGACACGCTGGAACGCGTACTGGACAAGGGTGTGGTGATAGTCGGCGACATCGCCGTCTGCGTGGTGGACATCGAGTTGCTCACGTTGCGGGTGCGGCTGTTCGTCGCCTCCGCGCAGACCGCGCGCGAGATGGGCATGGACTGGTGGACGGACGACCCGTTCTTCTCGCCGAAACAAAAACCGAATGCGGTGAAGCCGGCGGAAACACACGAACTGGAACTGCGCGATCGCGTAGCCGCGTTGGAGCGTGCGCTGGAGGAGAAACGACGATGAGCCGCGGCCTGTACGCCTACGCGATCACCAGGGACCGGCAGCTCGACCTGGCGGGACCGTGGCTGATCGGTCACCGCGGCCTGGCGCTGGTCGTGGCCGAGGTCGACCTGGGCCTGTTCGCCGGGCTCGAGTTCGAGGGGGCCACGGAGGACAGTCCGCTGGCCGTGCTCGCCCGTTACCACGACACCGTGGTGCGCGCGGTGTTCGAGCACGAACCGGTGCTGCCGCTCAGGTTCGGCACCGTGCTGGACGGCATCGACGCCGCCGTGCGCCTGCTCGGCGCCCGCCACGAGGAGGCACTGGCGTGGCTGGACCGGGTGGACGGCCGCCGGGAGTGGGGCGTCCGGGTGCGCGCGGCCGCACAGCCGCCGGTGGACCTGGACGGGATGTCGGGAACGGCGTACCTGGCCCAGCGCCGTCAGCGCCTGACCGGCACCGACGCGGCCCGGCGTGGTGCGCAGACCTTGCACGAGGCACTGACCCGGCGGGCTGTGGAGACCACGTGCCGTGACGCCGCGGGCCTGCTCTTCGAAGCGGCGTACCTGGTCGACACCGCGGCCGAGCACGACTTCCGCGCCGAGGTCGAGAGCCTGACCGCGGAGCTGGGGCTGACAGCGGAGATCACCGGACCGTGGCCGCCGTACTCGTTCACGAGCGTGGAGTTCGCCGATGCCTGAGCACAACGCCGCGAGCCTCGTCGACCTGCTCGACCGCGTGGTGCACCGGGGCGCGGTGGTGCGCGGCGACGTGGTCATCTCGCTGGCCGGCGTCGACCTGATCCGGCTCGACCTGCGCCTGCTGCTGATCGGCATCGGCGGGTGAGCGCCCAGGACGCGGGCCGGGGACTCGGCCGGATCGTCGTGGCCGTGCTGGAGATCGTGTGCGATCTGCTCGAACGTCAGGCGCTGCGCCGGGTGGACGCGGGCACCCTCACCGCCGAGGAGATCGAGAACCTCGGCCAGGCGCTGATCTCACTGCAACGTCAGTTCGCGGCTCTGCGCGAGGCACTGGGAGACCCGGACACGTCCGGCGTCCGGCTTCCGGTCGACATCGCGAGCCTCGTGTCGCAAGAGAGGACATCATCGTGACCGCTCCTGCCATCCCCAACTCCGGCGGCCTGGCCGACGTGCTGAACGTCCTGCTGGACAAGGGACTCGTGATCGACGCGTCGGTGCGGGTCTCGCTGATCGGCATCGAGATCCTGGCCATCGACATCAAGGTCGTGATCGCCAGCGTCGACACCTACATCCGCTACCTGGAAGCGATGCAACGGCTCGAAGCCACCCGCCGCGGCATGCTCGCGCCACCGCCGGTGGCCCAGGGCATCGCCGGAACGTACGGCCTGCTCGCCTCGGCGGTCCCCGCGGTGATCGGCCCGGCCGTGGTCACGCCGGCTCCGGTCCAGGCTCCGCTTCAGGTGGAGGAGCACCAGTCGTGAGCCTGTTCGTGCACGGCGTCGTGCGGGCGAGCCACCGGCTTCCGGACGACTCGCGGTTCCGGTCGGTGGCACTGGAAGATCTCGCCGTGGTGGTCAGCGACCGGGTGGAGAGTCGTGCGCTGACCGACCAGGAGGCGACCGCCCATCTCGCCGGGTTGTGCGCGCTGCTGCCGGGCGGTCCGGTGCTGCCACTGCGGATCGGCACCACCGCGGTGGACGAGGCCGCCGCCCGCGCCGCCGTGCTCGCGTTCTCCGTGCCCGTGCTGCGCCGCCACCTCGACGAGCTCGACGGCCTGGCAGAACTGCACGTGCGCCTGGTGTTCGACGAGGACACCGCACTGAACGCGGTCTATCAGGAGGGGGCCTACCTCGGCGCGGATCTCGCTTTCACCATCGCACGGGGCGAGCGGATCGCCAGGGACGTCGTGGTGTGGCGCCGGAAGCGGGCCGACGTGCTGCTCGCTCCCGTGGAGGCTCGTGCGGTCGCGTTGCTGGACGCGGGCGAACCCACCGAGGAGCTCCGCGCGTTCCTCGTGCCGCTGGACCAGGTCGAGGCCGTGCGTGCCGCGGTGGCCGCGCTCGAGGGAGTTACGGCGACCTGCACCGGTCCGTTGCCGGCGTTCCACTTCCTCGACCTGTCACCGAGCCAGCCCGCGTCGCGCTGGGGCTGGTGATCAGCCGAACGTCGTGCCTGGCGAGGCGTAGTCGACGGGACCGTCGTAGCGCGAGGACGCACGGCTGACGGCGTCCTGCGGCATCAGGAAGCGGCCCACGTGCGTGACGATCAGCCTGCCCGCGCCCGCTGCTGTCGCAGTGCTGCCCGCATCCTCGGGCGTGTGGTGGACTTCGGATCTGGTAGCGCTTTCGGCTTCACACAACAACACGTCGGTGCCACGCGCCAGTTCGATCAGGCTTGGGCACGGCGCGGTGTCGCCGGAGTACGTGAGCGAGGTGCCCGCTTCGATCCGCACCGCGAACGCGGGGATGCCGTGTTCGACGGCTGCTGTGGTGAGCCGCATCGAGCCGATCGCGGCCTGGTGTCCGTCGTGCAGCTCGGTGATCTCGAACGCCGACTCGACCGGGCTGCGCTCCGGGCCGTTGGTGAGGAACCCGGCGAGCCGGTCGGCGATGCCGGGCGGGCCGAGGAGCGGGATCGGGTCGCGGTCGATGTCCGCGAACAGCAGGGCGTAGTAGGCGGTGAGCAGGTCCGCGCTGTGATCGGCGTGCAGGTGCGAGATCCAGATCGCGTCCAGGTCCCGCAGAGAAGTGTGGCGCTGCAACGGCCCGAGCGTGCCGGTGCCCGCGTCCATCCACAAGCGAGTGTCGCCAGTGGACACGAGGTAGCCGGAGCACGGGTTGTCCGTGCTCGGGTACGGCGTCGCGCACCCGAGCACGGTCAGGTCGAGTCCCATGTGCACACGCTAGTGGTGTGGCTCGGAACGTTGCCGGGGGAATACGCGGTCAGACGGGTGCATCGTGGTGCCGCCCCCACGTCCTCGTACTGGTTGTACGGGGGCGTGGGGGCGGTGCCGCGAGGCGCCCTGCTGAGCGTGGATTACCTCGCCACCGTTCCGAGACGCGCCACTACGAAGGCAGCAGCTCGACGACCACGCGGTAGGCCGCGGGTTCCGACGTGACGTGCAGGCCGGGATCGTCGAACATGCGCTGCAACGAGGCGTGCCACTCGGGGTTGGCGGTGGCCTGGTCGAGCTCGCTGCCGGACGTCCACTCGGCGATGTGGACGAACCGCGTCTCAGGTCCGTCGGCGAGCGGCCGGTGCAGGCGAGAGCGGACGAAGCCCGGCTGGGCCGACATGATCCGCGCGTTCTCCTGGTACACCTCGACGAAGTAGCCGGCTTCGGCCGCGGGCACCGTGTAGTTCTTGACGACCGTGACCGGGCCGTCGACGCCGGTCTTGGACTCTAGTGAATGACTCATGCCCAGCAGGACAAGAGGCGTCCCGCAGTTGTGACAGCAGGCTCCTGGGGCGTCCTGGCCGAACTCCCCGGTCAGACTCTGCGGGCGAGCCGGAACGCCTTGGCGAGCACGCCGTCGCCGGTCAGCACCGACGCTCCGTACTTGTCGCCCATGGTCGGACCGTTGTAGGTCTTCCGGCTGGAGATGAACCGCGGCTGCCCTTCCGAGTCCACACCGAGGTAGATCGCGGAGTGGTCGAGCAGCGGGCCGTCCGCCGGGTCCAGGTCGAAAGCCAGGATGTCGCCGGTCTGCAACCGTTCCAGCTGCTCGTCGGACGGCCGGGCGCCGACGTCCGCGACGACCACCGGGCCGGGGGCTCCCGCCGTGTAGTCCTTGGCCTGTCTGGGCAACCGGAAGCGCGAGGGTGCCCAGCCGAGTGGATAGCCGGAGCGGTAGCCGAGCACCATCCGCAGAAAACCGCTGCAGTCCAGGGAGTCCTTGCGGACGGGGTCGGGAGCGCGCACGACCCCGTCCGCGGAGGTCCACGGGACGCCGAGGTAGTCGTTGAAGTCGGCGTCGCTGAGGCGCTCGCCGTTGATCATCGGGCCGAAGAACGCGCGGCCCGCGTACCGGACTCCCTCGTCGTCGCGGACATCCGGGGTGTTCCGGCGGTACTGCATCGATATGTCCAGCACGTCCGGAGTCCGGTCGGTCAGCGCGTTCTCGACCCACTGGCGGAGGACTGGATCTTTCTCACCGTCCGCACGCCACTGTTTGGGCGCGACTCTGACCCATTCCTGCGTGGTGACCGAAGCCGTGGTGACCTCGGGTTCGGTGAAAGTCCTGGCAGGACCTCGAAAGACGGCCGTGCGCGCGCCATCGGTGAGCGTCGCCAGCCTGTCTCCCAGCGCGTTGAGGACCAACGTCCGCGGCGGATCGTCGACCCGGACGAAGTCCAGCCGGCGTGGCATTTCCGCCACCGCGGACGGAATCGGCAGAGCGAGGAGAACCGCGAAGACGAACAATGGCAACGTTTTCATCGCGTCTGCCTGCACCTTTCTCGCACGCCTTCCGTTAGGAAAGTTTCCTAACTAAGACCTATACTCGCCCCTGGTCGTCCTGGTCAAGACGCAATCCGTCCCGGTACAAGATCCGAAAACGGCGACGGTTCAAACGATCTTCCACAATGGACGAGCGGTTTTCGAGTACGCTGCAAACAGGGCTTCTACCTGCACAAATGCGCGTCCGCGCGGGAATAGTACAGTAAGTAGTCTATTTCCGGCACCCCCGTACGGCCGGTGCTTTCGAGACGGAGAAGCGCCACCATGTGAAGCACGCCGCCAGAACGAACCCGAAGTTTGGACTTCTCGGATGAGTCGACTCTGGCGTACCCGTTCCGCGGTGCTTTCACTGGCACTCGCCGTTTTGCTGATCATGGTTCTCGTCGTGGCGTTCCGCGCCATCGGTGTCATGCGGGGCTGCGACCCGTGCGAGGACCAGCACAACGTGCTCGGATTCTCGTTGCGGCTCAACGTGGTCGACGAGTCCGGCAGAGGTGTTCCCAATGCGACGGTGACGTTGCACGGCGAGAAAACCGAACGCCTGACCGGCGATCCCGGCGGAACGGTCAGCACGCCGGTCCTGCGTGGACCGGTGCTCGCCGTCGTCGAGGCACCCGAACACCTTCCCGAGCCCG
>JAVXWK010000195.1:0-3085 GCA_032230575.1 Pseudonocardiales bacterium
CGGAGCTCAGGTCGGCGAGGTCCAGCTCGAGGACCTCGGCCGACCCGACGACCGACTGTCGTGCCGCCTGACCTCGCTGGACCGAACGACAGCCCATGATCACGTGGGCGCCCTTGCCCGCGAGCACCTGGGCGGTGCGCAGGCCGAGACCGGAGTTCGCCCCCGTCACCAGGACGGTGCGGCCGGTCTGGTCGGGGATGTCGGCTTCGGTCCAACGGCTCATGGGGTCATTCCTACCGCCCGGTAACTGCCGAGCGATAGGTGTGTGTCCAGTACCGCTCGCAACACCGGCTCTTCGGCGGCGAGTTCGGCGATGACGCGATCCTCGTCGACGTGGCCGATCAGCCCGGCGTTCTCCATCCGGGCGGTCAGCTTGTTCTGCCAGCGGTGGTCGAGCGCCAGCAGCAGTTCGTGCAGCGACGCGAAGACGTCCGGATCCACGATCAGCGGTGCGGACGCGTCGCGGCGGGCGTCGCGCAGGACGGCGTCGAGCGCGTCGCGGCGGCGGTAGTGGTCTGCCCAGCCCATGTCTCGTACCCCCGGTTTCTCGCATACCCTCGGTATGATACGACCATACCACCGGTACGTACCGTCGGTATGTGAGATACGTTTCGACCGTGCGAACACGGCGTGCCGAGTACTCGGAGTCGACCAGGCAGGCGCTGGTCGACAGTGCGGTCGACCTGTTCACCAAGCGCGGGTACGCCGGGACGTCGCTCGACGAGGTCGTCAAACGCGCCCGCGTGACGAAAGGCGCGCTCTACCACCACTTCAGCGGCAAGCAGGCGCTGTTCGAGGCGGCTTTCGCGCAGGTCGAGACCCGGTCGATCGAGTCGCTGACCGCGGTCGTCACGGCGGAGGGCGACGCGTGGGAGACGGCGGTGGCGGGTCTGCGCGCCTACGTCCGCAAGTGCCTGGAGCCGGAGTACCAGCGGATCATCGTCCACGAAGCGCCGGTGGTGATGGGCTGGGAACGCTGGCGCGAGGCGGAGGAACATTTCAGCTTCGGTCTGCTTCGCACGGCCGTGCAGTTGCTCGTGGACGCGGGAGAGATCGAGGAAGCGCCCGTGGAGATCATGGCCCGGCTGCTGTTCGGGGCACTGTCCGCGGGGGCCAGCACGATCGCCAGCTCGTCCGACCCGAAGCGCACCGGGCGTGAGGTCGAACGCGCGATCCTGCGTGTTCTGGAGGGTTTGCGCAAGAAGTAGTCGAGTTCCTCCCTAGCGACCGGGCGCAACGTCGATCACCACGCGGACAACGAGGTGGTCAGCATCATGATCGAACCGGTCAACACGCGCCTGGGACTCGACGGAAAGATCGCTCTGGTCACGTCGGGAACGCACGGGCTCGGTCTCGCCATCGCGAGGAAGCTCTGCGACAACGGCGCCCACGTCATCCTCACGACTTCCGAAGACGACGTCGACATCGAGCGCGCGAAGACGGTGCTCGCGGGCAAGCCCGGCTCGGCGACCGTCACGCAGCTGGACATCCACGACGAGCACGCGGTGCGGCTCCTGTTCGACCAGATCAAGGAACAGCGCGGCCGGCTCGACGTGTTCGTGCACCACGCCGTGTCGCCGGACCTCACACCGTTGCTCAACATCGTGGAGCCGCTCGCCAAGGCATTCGTGGACGGCGGGCGGGTGGTCATCGCCGGTTACACGGTGACGCCGGTGCACGGCGTGATCCGGACGCTGGCGCTCGAGATGGCCTGGTACCGAGTCGCGGTCAACGCCGTTGTCACCACCGTTGTCGACAACGGCCCGATGAACATCGACCCGGAACTGGTCGACCGGCTCACGGTGAAGAGCCCTTCCGGCCGCGTCACGCTTCCCGAGGACATCGGCGACGCGGTCGCACTTCTCTGCACGGATGAGGCCGGGTGGATCCAGGGACAGGTGATTACGGTCGACGGCGGTCTCGAATTGCTCGAGCGATGGGGCGAGACCAGGTAGCGCTCCCACATATCCCTATGCGTAGAGTCCTGGTGACACGGCGTAATCGCTTGATTGGTCATGTTAATTGCTCATAGCGCATTCGGAGTAACGTAATGCGCAGCGGGCGCAAATCCTTGTCCTGCTTGGTCGCCCAGTGTAAAACTCGAAATACTGGCTGGGGGATAAGTGGGGGGCCGAGATGATCAGGGTGCTACTCGCCGAAGACGTGCAAATGGTCCGTGGCGCGTTGGTGGCTTTGTTGGATCTCGAACCGGACATTGAGGTCGTCGCGTCGATCGCGAACGGTGACGAAATCATCGCGGCTGTCGCCAAGAACAAACCGGACGTTGCGGTCCTCGACATCGACCTCCCCGGCATGGACGGACTTTCCGCGGCGACCGTGATCAACGAAACCGCTCCGGAGACCCGCACGCTCATTCTCACCAGCCTCGGCCGGCCGGGCACCCTGCGCCGTGCGCTCAACGCCCGCGTCAACGGCTTCATTCTCAAGGACGCTCCGGTCGGCGAGCTCGCGGACGCGATCCGCGGCGTCTCGGTCGGCCGCCGGGTGATCGACTCGCAGCTGGCGCTCTCGGCGTGGGACACCGACGAATGCCCGCTCACCCCGCGGGAGCTCGAAGTGCTCCGGCTGGCCTCCGACGGCGCCGACGCCATGGAGATCGCCACGACGCTGTTCCTGTCGGTCGGCACCGTCCGCAACTACCTCACCGCCGCGACGGCCAAGCTCGACGCCCGCAACCGGGTCGACGCCGTCCGCATCGCCCGCAAGTCCGGCTGGTTCTAGGCCGCCGTCCCGGTCCGCGCGCCGCCCCTTTTGTTGACCTTTGCAATGACTCTTTTGACGACGTCGTCCAAAGAGTCATTGCTAAGACGCAGGTCAGACTGGGTTCTACAAGATCAGTTTGAGGGTGGGCGCGCCGGCGTGCGCTGTTATGTCAGGTTGGCGAACTAATATATTGCGGGCCAATATATTAGTTTGCGGGCGGTGGCTGGCGGCGGGCGGGCGTGCGGTCAGGAACGCGGGGACGGTGCCGGGATCGTGGCGTGCACGTGGAACATGCCGTCGTCCACGTGGCGGGCGCTGAACGTGCCGCCTGCCGCCTTCACGCGCTCGGCCTGGTTGCGGA
>JAVXWK010000203.1:0-2965 GCA_032230575.1 Pseudonocardiales bacterium
CGGAGCTCACGGACAGCCTCGTCGCGGACACGCAGGAACGTCCGCGCGACGCCATGCAGGACACGATGGCGTGGAGCCCGGTCCTCGACGAGCCGCTGGAGAGCCCGGCCGAGGTGACCGAGGAGCACCCGGTCGTCGCGGTCGCGGAGGACGAGCCGGACCTCGCCGAGGACGAGATCGAGTCCACCACCTCGTTCGAGCCCCAGGCCTTCGAGCAGTCGTTCGAGCAGCAGGCTTTCGAGTCCCAGCTCGACGTCCACTTCGAACCGGAGCCCGTCGCCGAGTCCTCGCCGGTGCCGCCTCCCGTGGTGCCGGTCGTGCCGGTGCCGGTCCCCGCGCCTGCTCACGTCGAGGAGACGACCCAGTTCGACGCGGCGCTGTTCAACGAGCCGGAGCCCGAACCGGAACCCGAGCCGGAGCCGGTGAAGCCGCCGCGCACCGTCACGCCCGAGGAAGACCGCGAGCTGGCGGGCACCCGTCGCGCGCTCGACGACCTCAACGTGCCGCACGGCGTGTTCCGGATCGGCGAGCCGGCCGACCGCACCTGGACGCTGCGCCTCGACGGCGACAGCTGGGAGGTGTGCTGGTTCGACCACGGCCCGAAGAGCCCGGTGCGGTTCGACAAGGTCGAGGACGCGTCGGCGTACCTGGTCGGCAAGCTGGTGCTGGGCAACTTCCGCACGGTCCCGCGGGCACCCCAGCCGCCGCCACCGCCGCAGCGGCCGATGAGCAATGGCTTCCGCGAGGAACCGCGCCGTCCGGTTCCGCCGCAGCGCCCGCCGATGCCGCAACCGCAGGCTCAGCAGGCACCGCCCCCGCTTCAGGCACCGCCTCCGCTTCAGGCCCCGGCACCGCCTCAGGTCCCGGCACCGGCTCCGGCACCCTCGCCGGTCGCCGCCGCCGTGGCCCAGGAGGAACCGTCGAAGCGGAAGTTCCCGATCTCGCCGCTCGCGGGCGAGCCGCCGCTGACGTTGTTCCGGCACAAGCAGATGTTCGAGCTGCCGGCGGGCACCGAGGTCGACCGCTACGGCGACCAGAGCGGCAACCTCGTCTACGTGGCGGGTACCCCGTTCCCGGAACGCAGCCTCGTGCCGTCGTGGATCAACCGCCCGTACCGCGTGTACCGGTTGCGCCGCCCGCTCGAGGTGCTGACGGGTGTCGCGGTGCCGTGGTTCGAGCAGCCGGGCGGTGGCACCGCCTACCTGCTGCCGAAGGCGGTCGAGGAGATGGTCGCCGACGGCGTCCTGGTGGAGATCTCAGCTGACAACTAGGCCGTAGGCGGCCGCGAAAGCGATCGCCTGGTCGACGTCGATCAGGGCTCCGGCGAGCTTGGCCTGCCGGAGCCCGTTCGCGTCCAGGTGCGCCCCGCGCAGGTCCGCGCCTTCCAGCTTGGTGTCGAGCAGCCGCGCGCCCATCAGGTCCGCCTTGCTCAGGTCGGTGTTGCGCAGATCGGCTTCGCTGAGGTTCGTCTCGCGGAACCGCTGGCCTTGAAGTTTCAGGTCGTACAGCGGTGCCTTCACGAACGACGCGAGCGTGAAGTCCACCTCGGTGAAGGTGATCGGCCGCAGCACGCAGTCGACGAAGTTCGACCCCATGAGGCTGCACGAGTTGAACGACGACCGCGTCAGCACAGTGCGGTCGAAGGTGCACTGGCGGAACGCCGTCGCGTGGTGCTTCGACTCACCGAGGTCCGTCCGGGTGAAGTCGCACCGGGTGAACGTGCACCCCGTCGTGACGAGCTCGCGGAGATCGGCTTCGGTGAAGTCGCAGTCGGTGAAAGACCGCTTCTCCCAGTGCTGATTGGGCATGTTGGCGTCCGAGTAATCCTCGCCAACCTCTTCGACCAGGTTGTCCACTCTCACACTCTGCCATTGGCCACGTGTTGGTAACGTGCGGGTCGCCGGGCGACCTGCCCGACGTCAACGAGGACGATCGTCATTCGGGAAGGCTCATGACCCGCACGCCCGTGAACGTCACTGTCACCGGTGCAGCCGGCCAGATCGGCTACGCACTGCTCTTCCGCATCGCCTCCGGCCACCTGCTGGGCCCGGACACCCCGGTCAACCTGCGGCTGCTGGAGATCACCCCCGCGCTGAAGGCCGCCGAGGGCACCGCGATGGAGCTCGACGACTGCGCCTTCCCGCTGCTCAAGGGCATCACGATCACCGACGACGCGAAGACCGCGTTCGACGGCGTGAACGTGGCCCTGCTCGTCGGCGCCCGCCCCCGCACCAAGGGCATGGAGCGCGGCGACCTGCTCGAGGCCAACGGCGGCATCTTCAAGCCGCAGGGCGAGGCGATCAACGCCGGTGCCGCTGACGACGTGAAGGTCCTCGTGGTCGGCAACCCGGCCAACACCAACGCCCTCATCGCCCAGCAGCACGCGCCGGACGTCCCGCGCGAGCGCTTCACCGCGATGACGCGCCTGGACCACAACCGCGCCCTGTCGCAGCTCGCCAAGAAGCTGGGCGTCGCGGTCACCGACATCCAGAACATGACGATCTGGGGCAACCACTCGGCCACCCAGTACCCGGACCTGTTCCACGCCAAGGTCGGCGACAAGACCGCCGCCGAGGCCGTGAACGACCAGGCGTGGCTGGAGAACGACTTCATCCCGACCGTCGCCAAGCGCGGTGCGGCGATCATCGAGGCCCGTGGCGCGTCGTCGGCCGCTTCCGCCGCGAACGCCGCGATCGACCACATCTACGACTGGGTCAACGGCACCGAGTGGACCTCGATGGCCATCCCGTCGGACGGTTCCTACGGCGTGCCCGAGGGCATCATCTCGTCGTTCCCCGTCCGCACCTCGGGTGGTTCGTACGAGATCATCCAGGGCCTGGAGATCGACGAGTTCTCCCGCGGCCGCATCGACGCCTCCGTGGCCGAGCTGGTCGAGGAGCGCGACGCGGTCAAGGGCCTCGGCCTGATCTGAGTTTTCCCGTGGCAGTGTGGGGCACGTGCGCAT